>NZ_AKJP02000014.1:0-90754 GCF_000282275.2 Pseudomonas sp. GM30
ACTGTCAAGTGATTATTTTCAGAAGTTTTTTGAAGATTTCTTCAACAACTTCAACCACTTGCGCTTCCGATCTCTCGTTAGCGGGAGGCGAATTCTACAGCGTTACACGCTGCTGTCAACACCTCTTTTTCTCCGCTTTCGACCGAGAAGATCGAACCGTCAAAAGAGCCAAACATCTCTGCCCTTTCAACTCCTTCCAGGCTTCGATGAACTGAAGCAAGCCGCTGTCGAAAACTGCGTAACTCATTGAATCTCAAGGAGTTTTCCGTTTCGACTGCGCCGGAAGTGGGGCGAATTATAGACTTCCTGAATCTGCCGTCAACCGTTAATTTCAGTTTTATTGCAAAACCTGCTTTTTAGTCAGCAAACGCGGGATGCGACGCGCGACGGCAGGCACACGCAGCAGCAACAGCACTGCACCTATAAAGGCGTAGATCGCCCACTCCTTGAGATCAGCACGCACGATCCACAGCATATGCAGCAATCCCAACCCCAGAATCACGTACACCAACCGATGCAGTTTCTTCCAGCGCACACCCAAACGGCGCTGACTGTAGCGATTGGACGTTACTGCCAACGCCAACAGACCGAGAAAGCCCAGCGTACCGACAATAATGTATGGCCGCTTACGCAATTCCATACCCAACTGCGACCAGTCGAAACCAAGGATGAACGCCATATAGCTGAACAGGTGCAGAACCACATAAGCAAAACACCAGAGTCCCAACTGACGGCGCACAGCAATCCACCCCGCCCACCCCGTCAATTTCTGCAACGGCGTCATGCTCAATGTGATCAACAGCAATACCAGCGTCCCCAGCCCCCACCGATCAACCAGCACCTTGCCCGGATCCGGGCCGAGCAAATCGGCAAACGCCTGATAAAACCAAAGCAATGGCCAGATCGCTGCTGCAATGAAAACGCCTACACGCCAGAACGGATATCGCATCAATAGTTCTTCCGCAGATCGAGCCCTGTATATAAGGAAGCAACTTCATCCGCGTAGCCGTTGAACATCTGCGTATCACGCACATTCGGCTTGAACAGGCTGTTCGGCAGACGCCGTTCCCGCGCCTGAGTCCAGCGCGGATGATCGACCGTCGGATTCACATTGGCATAAAACCCGTATTCATCTGCCGCGATGCTCTGCCAAGTGGTCTTGGGCTGCTCACTGACCAGACTGATCCGCACAATGGACTTCACACTTTTGAAGCCATACTTCCACGGCACCACCAGGCGCAGCGGCGCACCGTTCTGATTCGGCAATTCGCGTCCATACATACCAACCGCCATAATCGCCAACGGGTTCATCGCCTCATCCAGACGCAAGCCTTCTACATAAGGCCAATCGATCAGGGCGAACCCCGAACGCTGGCCTGACATGGTCTTGGGATCCTGCAGCGTTTCGAAGCGAATGTATTTGGCCTTAGAAGTCGGTTCGACCTGCTTGAGTAGCGCAGAAATCGGAAAACCGATCCACGGGATGACCATCGACCACGCCTCAACACAGCGAAGGCGATAGATACGCTCCTCCAATTGGTACGGTTTCATGAAGTCTTCCAGCGCGTAACGCCCGGGCTTGCCCACTTCCCCATCGACGACAACGCTCCACGGCTCGGTTTTCAGCGAACCGGCATTGGCCGCCGGATCGCCCTTGTCGGTGCCGAACTCATAGAAGTTGTTGTAATGAGTCGCGTCTTTATAAGGCGTAATCGCCTCATCCTTGACGTTGACTGCGCCCCACTTGATAGAAGGGAGTTTCTCGGCAAACCAGGCAGGCGCCTTGCTTGGCTCGACATCGGCATAACGCACCGCGTTTTCGGCGCTGGCCCAACGCGGCAGGCTGCTCACGGCGATACCGGCCGCGGTAGCTCCGAGCAATTGGCGACGGGAGAGATAGATGGATTCAGGCGTGACGTCCGACTCATGGCAGTCGGACGCTTTGGGGATTTTGATCAGCATGGCAACTCCGCAGCTTTGGAGGACAGATGCACCCATAGACTGCGGAGTATGCGGGAAATTACATCACTCGACGTTTTTGCGCCGACGAAGATGCAACAGGTACTGCACCGGGCCAGAAGCTGCATAGGCAAGGAACACCAGCAGCAGAATGCGCGGTGGATCACTGAACACTACGGCGAACACCAGAACCACGGCGAGGATCGCCACGAAAGGCACACGACCCTTCAAATCCAGCTCCTTGAAGCTGTTGTACTTGATGTTGCTGACCATCAGCATGCCGGCAGCCGCCACCATCAGCGCGACCAGGAACGACATCTTCGAACCCTGAATGCCGTAATCGCTGAAGGCCCAGACGATACCCGCGACCACGCCGGCAGCTGCCGGGCTGGCCAGACCGATGAAGTAGCGCTTGTCAGCCGTACCGACCTGAGTATTGAAACGCGCCAGACGCAATGCCGCGCCGGCTACATAGATGAAGGCAACCATCCAGCCGACCTTGCCCATGTCGCCCAATGCCCAGCCAAAGGCCAGCAGCGCCGGTGCGACACCGAAAGCGACCATGTCGGATAGCGAGTCATACTCGGCGCCAAAGGCACTTTGCGTATTGGTCATGCGTGCAACACGGCCATCGAGACCGTCGAGCACCATGGCTACGAAGATCGCGATCGCGGCGAAGGCGAAATACTTGCTCGCATTCGCAGAGTCACCAGCGCTCAACGCAGCCTGGGCGCTCATCGAGTTGATGATGGAATAAAACCCTGCAAACAGGTTCGCAGTGGTGAACAGATTCGGCAGCAGATAGATACCACGATGCCGGACTTTACGACCTTCTGCGTCGTGCCCTTCCTCGACATGTTCATCGATGGGCAGCAGGCTTTCGGCGTCAGAAGCCTGGTTCGGCTCTTCGGGACGTTCGCTCATGGACATTACCTTGCAACGGTTTGGAAAAAATTCGACAGGTGCCTGTGACGACGGTTCGGCCACAAACGATGCAGCTTTATACCAGAACCATCGGTTTCAAACGAAAAAACGCGGCCGAGGCCGCGTTTTTCGTACAAGGATGACGACTTAGTTTTTGGCTTTGTCGACGATCTTGTTGGCACCGATCCACGGCATCATGGAGCGCAGTTGCTCGCCGATGATTTCGATACCGTGAGCGGCGTTGTTACGACGCTTGGCGGTCATCGAAGGGTAGCCGGTTGCGCCTTCGCTGATGAACATTTTGGCATATTCGCCGTCCTGAATGCGTTTCAGGGCATTGCGCATGGCCTGACGGGATTCGGCGTTGATCACTTCCGGACCGGTCACGTACTCGCCGTATTCAGCGTTGTTGGAGATCGAGTAGTTCATGTTGGCGATACCGCCTTCGTACATGAGGTCAACGATCAGTTTCAGTTCGTGCAGGCACTCGAAGTAGGCCATTTCCGGCGCGTAGCCAGCTTCAACCAGGGTTTCGAAACCGGCTTTGACCAGTTCGACGGTACCGCCGCACAGTACGGCTTGCTCGCCGAACAGGTCGGTTTCGGTCTCGTCCTTGAAGGTGGTTTCGATGATGCCGGTACGACCGCCACCGACACCAGCTGCGTAGGACAGCGCAACGTTTTTGGCGTTGCCCGAGGCGTCCTGGTAGATCGCGATCAGGTCAGGAATACCGCCGCCCTTCACGAACTCGGAACGCACGGTGTGGCCCGGAGCTTTCGGCGCGATCATGATCACGTCGAGGTCGGCACGCGGAACAACCTGGTTGTAGTGGATCGCGAAGCCGTGGGAGAAGGCCAGGGTGGCGCCTTTCTTGATGTTCGGCTCGATTTCGTTCTTGTACAGCTGGGACTGGAATTCGTCCGGGGTCAGGATCATGACCAGGTCGGCGCCGGCAACAGCCGCGGCCACGTCGGTCACCTTCAGGCCGTGGGCTTCGGCTTTGGCAACGGTAGCCGAACCTTTACGCAGACCGACGGTAACGTCGACACCGGAGTCTTTCAGGTTGCACGCCTGGGCGTGGCCCTGGGAACCGTAACCGATGATGGCAACTTTCTTGCCCTGGATGATCGACAGGTCGCAGTCTTTATCGTAGAAAACTTTCATGAATTTCCCCTATATATCCAGGCCGTTCAGGCCATTCGCTAATTTGGTTTAGATGCTGAGTACTTTGTCGCCGCGGGCAATCCCGGTCACGCCGCTACGGACGGTTTCCAGAATCGATGCGGTGCCGATGGACTGAATGAAGCTGTCGAGCTTGTCGCTGGTACCGGTCAGTTGAACGGTATACACGCTGGCACTGACATCGACGATCTGTCCACGGTAAATATCGGTGGTGCGTTTGATCTCGGCGCGCTGGGCGCCAGTGGCCTTGACCTTGACCAGCATCAGCTCGCGCTCGATGTGAGCGCTTTCCGACAGGTCCACCAGCTTGACCACTTCGATCAGCTTGTTCAGGTTTTTGGTGATCTGCTCGATGATTTCATCGTGGCCCACGGTGGTCAGCGTCAGACGCGACAGTGTCGGGTCTTCGGTTGGCGCCACGGTCAGGCTTTCAATGTTGTAGTTGCGCTGCGAGAACAGGCCGACTACGCGAGACAAAGCGCCGGGTTCGTTTTCCAGAAGCAGGGAAATAATGTGCCGCATGATTAAGTACGCTCCGTCTTGCTCAGCCACATATCGCGCATGGAGCCGTCTTTGATCTGCATCGGATAGACGTGCTCGCTGGTATCGACCGAAATATCGATCACCACCAGACGATCTTTCATGGCGAACGCTTCTTCCATCTTCGACTTCAAATCTTTCGAATCGGTGATGCGCACGCCGACGTGACCGTAGGCTTCAGCCAGTTTGACGAAGTCAGGCAGCGACTCCATATACGAGTGCGAGTGACGGCTGCCGTAGCTCATGTCCTGCCACTGACGCACCATCCCCAGTACACCGTTGTTGAGGATGACGATTTTCACTGGCAAGCCATATTGCAGGCAGGTCGACAGCTCCTGGATGTTCATCTGGATGCTGCCTTCGCCGGTGACGCAGGCAACGTCGTCATCCGGGAAGCTCAACTTGATGCCCATGGCCGCCGGGAAACCGAAGCCCATGGTGCCCAGACCACCGGAGTTGATCCAGCGGTTCGGCTTGTTGAACGTGTAGTACTGCGCCGCGAACATCTGGTGCTGGCCCACGTCGGAGGTGATGAAGGCATCGCCCTTGGTCACTTCGCACAGGGTCTCGATCACGGTCTGCGGCTTGATCAGGCTGCCGTCGCCCTTTTCATAAGGGAACAGGCCGCGATCACCGCGCCATTCATCGACTTGCTTCCACCAGCTGGCAACGGACTCCTTGTTCGGGGTCTCGCCGATTTCCTTGAGGATCGCGACCATTTCGGTCAGGACGCTCTCCACCGGACCAACGATTGGCACGTCGGCCTTGATGGTCTTGGAGATCGAAGCCGGGTCGATGTCGATGTGGATGATCTTGGCGTTCGGGCAGAACTTCGCCGCGCCGTTGATCACACGGTCATCGAAACGCGCACCGACAGCCAGAATCACGTCAGCATGGTGCATCGCCAGGTTGGCGGTGTAGCTGCCGTGCATACCCAGCATGCCGATGAACTGCCGGTCGGTGCCAGGGAAACCGCCCAGGCCCATCAAGGTGTTGGTCACTGGCAGGTTGAGCATTTTCGCCAGTTCGGTCAGCGGTGCGGAACCGTTGCCCAGAATCACCCCACCACCGGAATAGAGCACAGGGCGCTTGGCCGCCAGGAGCATTTCTGCCGCCTTGCGGATCTGCCCGGAGTGACCGCGAACGGCCGGGCTGTAGGAACGCAGCTTGGCTTTTTTCGGGAAAACGTATTCGAACTTCTCGGCCGGGTTGGTCATGTCTTTCGGGATATCGACCACGACCGGACCCGGACGACCGGATTGCGCCAGGTAGAAAGCCTTCTTCATGACTTCCGGGATTTCCGAGGCGTGCTTGATCATGAAGCTGTGCTTCACGATCGGCCGGGAGATACCGATCATGTCGGTTTCCTGGAACGCGTCGGTGCCGACCATGGTGCTTGGCACCTGACCGGAAATGATCACCATTGGAATCGAATCCATATAGGCGGTGGCGATACCGGTGATGGCGTTTGTGGCGCCAGGACCGGAAGTCACCAATACCACGCCGGCTTTACCGGTGGCACGGGCGTAGCCGTCAGCCATATGGGTTGCCGCTTGTTCGTGACGAACCAGGATGTGAGTCACTTCCGGTTCTTTGAACAGGGCATCGTAAACATGAAGGAGAGCACCACCCGGGTACCCGTAGATATATTTGACGCCTTCGTCACGCAAGAAGCGGACGAGCATCTCACCGCCAGATAAAAGCTCCACGTTGTTCACCTCTAAAACGCCAGAATACCGTCCACAAAAAAAGGGGCGGGTCTTAATAGGTTTACTTCTCGGCAGAGCATGAGCGACGGTGGTCGCCGACTACGTCAGCACTGACTGAGCAAGTATTGGGATCGTCCCAAGTGTTGCGGGCCTTTCCCACCCAGCGCGAGGTAACGCGTTGCGGGTGTAACAGGTCGACGCGGATATGCGCCTCATGATCTACCGAGTGGGTCTGCTTCTGGCAGTCCCTCTACAGCGGACTTTGGATTCTTCTGTTTCGCCCTCTCCAAGTCAAGCCGTCAATGTGCTTAATTGTGGGTAAGCACATGAGAACGCAAGAAAAAACCTGAAAACAGCTACTCTGTTAGCGTCAATTGCGCAATTTTGCCAAGGAATCAGCATGCGAACGCTTCTGTTAACTCTGCTGATCGGCCTCAGTCCATGGTGCATGGCCGGTCAGATCTACAAATGGGTCGATGCCCAGGGCGTCACTCACTTCGATGCGCAGCCACCGCGAGGTTTGCCCGCAACGACCGTGCAGACACCCTCCTCACCCCCACCGAAACCTGCAGCCATGCCTGGCAGCGGCGCGCTGGGCGATCAGAAAGCCATCGACGACAAGGTCAAGAAACAGGTAGCCGAACAGCAGTCGCAGCTCAAGGCGTTTTGCGAACAGGCACGAACGAATCTGGCGCAGTTGCAGAACAATCCGCGGTTGAGGGAGGAAGTGGATGGGCAATTGCGGCGACTGGATGATGCGCAGCGTCAGGAGCGCATTGTCGAAGCACAGAAGCAGATTGCGCAGAACTGCGAATAAGCACCTGTAGGAGCTGCCGCAGGCTCGGGCCGCGATCGGACGATCTTTTGATCTTTGAAAGCAAGATCAAAAGATCGCAGCCTGCGGCAGCTCCTACAGGGAGATCGGCGCTAGCGGGAAGCGGTGATCAGCAGGTCGAACTCTTTGAGCAGTACCTGCAACTGTCGATCCTTGCCTTGCAGATTGCGCTGGGCGAAGACCATTTCGGCCATTTCCTGAATGCCCGAAGCATTGGGCAGCGGCAAGTCCTGCTCGAGGATCATCTTCATCCGTGGCAGGAAGATCCATTGCAGCCACTGCTCGAAATCCAGCGTGTCGACCGAAAACGGTTCGACACTGCTCAAGGCCTCGGCCGACGGCTGAACTTCATCCCACCAGCCCTGCGTGCGCAATTCACGCTCGATCAGCAGCAACTGATCGGCGATTTTCGGGAAACGGGAATCCATCACAGCGAAACCTTGGCCTTCTGACGAGCTAAAGCGGCGCCGGCGGAATCGCCCTGCTTCTCACGGGACTGCGCGATGATTTCCCACAGGTTGGCCTGCAAATCCGGGCGGCCGTTGGCCATGGTCAGCGCACGACGGGCGAACTGCTCGGCCTGCGGTGCATCACCTTGCGCCATGCGCACTTGCGCCAGACGATAAAGCACTTGCGGCTCACGCGGGGCTACGCGCTGCGCGCGCTCCAGGCTGGAGGACGCGCCATTGAGGTCGCCACCGGCCTGTTGCTGTTGCGCGGTGGTCAGCAAGGCGAGCACCGGGCCATCCAGTTGCTCATCCGCCGACAGACCACCGCCATTGCTGGCCGAAGGAATCCCGCTTGGCGTCGAAGGCATGCTGTAGCTGCCGGTGTTGACCGGTGCCGACTCGACCGGCGAAGGATTGTACGGACCCGCCGTAATCCCGCCGGAGGCCGGACCAGGAACGATCGGCGAGGAGCTGATCGGCGCCGATGTTGTGGCGCCACCACCCGGCACCATCACCACCACACCGGTATCGCCTTGCGGGATGGCCTGGGACTGCGCCTGGCCCTGGACTGGGCGTTTGACTGTCGTCTTGCGGAAACCGCCGTTGGCCGACAGACGTTCGCTATTGGACACGGCCGTGCCGGAGTCCACCACCGGGATCGAACCACGCTGTACGGTAGAGCAGCCACTGAGCAAAGCCACGGCAGTCACCGCTGGAATCAACCACTTGTTCACTTGAAACCCTCTTTGCTTAATTCATCCAGCCCTTGACCCAATCCATCACCGACTCCGGCGAGGCAGGCGTTTCGCTTGCACACGCGGCGCCGGGTGGCGGTTCGCTGCCGCGAATATACGGCATCTGCACCGCCCCCGGACAGTTGGCATCGGAGCCTTGCCCGGTACGCGAATCGACCCACGCCTGCACGATGTTGTCCGGCTGCGGCATGTCCAGCGGCAGCGGATCGGCCTTGCGCATGAAACTGGTCCAGACCTGCAGCGCACCGGTCGCCCCGGTGAACGGGGTCTTGCCGTTGTCGTCACGACCCAGCCAGACCACCGCCAGCAGGTCCTGACTGAAACCGGCGAACCAGCTGTCACGCGAATCGTTACTGGTACCGGTCTTGCCGGCCAGCGTCAGGGTCTTGGGCAGCACGTTGTAAACCGAGCTGCCGGTACCTTCACGCATCACCCGCTGCATGGCGTTCTGGATCAGGTAGATGGACGCCGGATCAAATCGCTGCTCGATCTGGAACGGATAACGCTTGAGCGGTTCGCCCTCGGCGGTCAGCACACTGCGAATCCCGCGCATCGGCGTATTGAAACCACCGTTGGCAAGGGTCTGATACATAGTTGCCACTTCGATCGGGGTCATGCCACCAGCACCCAGCAACATCGACGGGAACGCCGGGAATTCTCGGGTCACGCCCAGACGCGCAAGGGTCTTGAGCACATTCGGCACACCGACTTCCAGCCCCAGACGCGAGGTCGACAGGTTGTACGAATGCGCCAGTCCTTGATAAAGGAACACTGTGCCATGGGAGCGACGGTCGTAGTTCTGCGGCTTCCACACCTGGCCGTCCGCGCCCTTGATCGACAGCGGATCATCCGACAGCCAACTGGTCAGTGTGTAATGGCTCGGTTTTTCCAGCGCAGTCAGATACACCGCTGGCTTGACCAGGGAACCGATCGGCCGCACGGCGTCCAGCGCCCGGTTGAAACCGGCGTAACTGGCCTGACGGCTACCGATCATCGCCTGCACTTCGCCGGTTTCCGGATTGGTCACGACCATCGCCGCTTCCACATCATCGGAGCCCTTGCGTCCAGCCAGGCGTTTAAAGGTGTCGTTGACCGACGCCTCGGCTTTCATCTGCAGAATCGGGTCGAAACTGGTGAAGATGCGCAGGCCTTCTTCGGTCAAGTCTTCGTCGCGATAGTCTTCACGCAACTGGCGTTTGACCAGATCGATGAAGCCCGGGAACGAGCTGTCGGCGAGCTTGCCGCGCGTGGTTACACCCAGGGGCATTTTCTTCGCCGCTTCGACCTGTTCGGCAGTTGCCACGCCTTGCTGTTCAAGCACGTCGAGCACCAGGTTACGCCGCTCCAGCGCACGCTCGGGATTGCGGCGCGGGTTGTAGTAGGACGGACCTTTGACCATGCCGACCAGCAACGCAACCTGATGCAGTTTCAGCTCGGACAATGGCTGGCCGAAGAAGAACTGGCTGGCCAGACCGAAACCGTGCACCGCACGCTGGCCGTCCTGCCCGACGAAGACTTCGTTGAGGTAGGCCTCAAGGATTTCCTTCTTGTCGTAATGCAACTCCAGCAACATCGCCATCATCGCTTCGGTGAGCTTGCGACTCAGGCTGCGTTCGTTGGTGAGGTAGAAGTTCTTCACCAACTGCTGGGTCAGCGTACTGCCGCCCTGGGTCATCTTGCCGCCAGAGGTGTTGACCCAGATCGCCCGGGCAATCGATTTCGGCGACACGCCCCAGTGGCTGTAATAGTCGCGGTCTTCAACCGCGACCAGGGTGTCGAGCAGATACGGTGGCACCTGATCGAGCTTGATCAGGATGCGGTCTTCAAGATTTTTCGGGTAAATGCCGCCGATCATCAGCGGCTCGAGGCGCACCACGGACAACTTCCCGCCGTTGAGCCCGGAGAGTTCGGCCACATAGTCGCCAGAAAAACGCACGCGCACCGGCTGCGGTTTCTCCAGGCCTTCATAGAACTGGAAGCCGCGAGTATTCAGATCGACGGTATTGCCGTTGACGGCGGCGGCACCGGGGCCATTGCTCACGGCTTCACGGCGATAGCCCAAGGCATCGAGTTCGGTGAGGAAATCGTCCTTGCTCAGCTTTTGTCCGACGAACAGCTCCAGCGGGCGCGCGTATACCTTGGCCGGGATGGTCCAGCGCTTGCCGGAGAACTTCTCCTGCACCACGGCATCGAGGTAAACAGCGAAGCCGGCCAACACCACAAGGCCGACCAGGCTGAGTTTAATGGCCCAGCTCAACCATGGGCTGAGGCCCTTGGAGACTGGTTTTTTCTTGGTACGGGGGGATCGAGTTCGAGTCATGGCGGCGGATTATACGCACTTTATTCATACTCAACAGGAGCGCTCCGAGGTTTGCGTCAGGCTGGCGAGCGGCCATAATGACGACCTCGAATTTCCCAGTCTCTGAAGGATCGCCCGTGAGCCAGTCCCTGATCGCTGCCCTGCAAAACCCGGCCCTCTACCCGCACCCCGTCGAAGGGTTCCAGGTCATCGAAACCCATATCTCGTGGGTGATCCTCACCGGCCCGTTTGCCTATAAAGTGAAGAAGCCGGTGAATTTCGGCTTTCTCGACTTCACGGGCCTCGAATCCCGCGCACATTTCTGTGCTGAAGAGCTGCGCCTGAACCAGCGTCTGACCGACGATTTGTATCTGGACGTGTTGCCGGTGACCGGCAGCGTCGAGGCGCCACAACTGGGCGGCGACGGCCCGGTGATCGACTATGTGCTGAAAATGCGTCAATTCCCGCAGACCGGCCTGCTCAGCACCCTGCAGGCCAACGGTGAGCTGACCACCCAGCACATTGATGAAATGGCCGAGCAGATCGCCAGATTCCACCTCAGTGCGCCAAAAGTCCCGGCCGAACACGAGGCCGGTACCCCGGACAGCGTGATGGCCCCGGTGCGCCAGAACTTCGAACAGATTCTGCCGTTCCTTAGCGACAAAAACGACCTGCTGCAACTCGAGGCACTGAAAGCCTGGGCCGAGAGCAGCTACGATCGTCTCAAGCCACTGTTCGCCCAGCGCAAGGCCGAGGGTTTCACCCGCGAATGCCACGGCGACATCCACCTGGGCAACGCCACCGTCATCGACGGCAAAGTGGTGATCTTCGACTGCATCGAGTTCAACGAACCATTCCGCTTCACTGACGTCTGGGCCGACACCGGTTTCCTGGCGATGGACCTGGAAGACCGCGGCCTGAAATCCCTGGCCCGTCGTTTCATCAGTCAATACCTGGAACTGACCGGCGACTATCAAGGCCTGGAAGTGCTGAATTTCTACAAAGCCTACCGCGCCCTGGTTCGCGCCAAAGTTGCACTGTTCAGCATGCCGGCGGACGCCACCCCGGTGCAGCGCGCCACCACCCTGCGCCAGTACCGCAACTACGCCAACCTGGCGGAAAGCTACAGCACCATTCCTTCGCGCTTCATGGCCATCACCCACGGCGTATCGGCTGTCGGCAAGAGCCACGTGGCCATGCGTCTGGTCGAGGCGCTGGGCGCGATTCGCCTACGTTCCGATGTCGAGCGCAAGCGCCTGTTCGGTGAGCAGACCGTAGCCAACGACGTGCAGGCCGGGATTTACAGCGCCGACGCCAGCGCTGCCACCTATGCCCGTCTGCATGAGATTGCCGGCGTGATCCTGCACGCCGGTTTCCCGGTAGTGATCGATGCGACTTACCTCAAGCGCGATCAGCGCGACAACGCCGCTCAAGTGGCCGAAGCCACCGGCACGCCGTTCCTGATCCTCGACTGCAACGCACCGCAAGCCGTGATCGAAAGCTGGCTAGCGATTCGTCAGGCTGACAAGAAGGATCCTTCCGACGCCACGCTGGCGGTCATCGAGGCCCAGCAGGCCAGCCGCGAAGCACTGACGCCAGAAGAGATTCTGCGCAGCAAACGCGTGCAGACCAATGAAAGCGGGACCCTCGACACCGTAGTCGCACAGATCCGTCAGCGCCTGCCAGGCCTGTAAGAAACTATTTCGGCCGTGAAGCCCTCGCTGGCTTCACGGCCGTCAAATAGTGGCACTATACTGGCGTCATAAAACCAACAGGTGATGTGACATGAGCCAGCCGAAACTTCTCGACACCCCTCTTTATGCCTTGCTGCACAAAGACGACATCGCAGGCTTCAACAAGGAACGCCCGAACGACGGCCCGATCGACATGGTCGGTGGCGACTTCCGTGGTCTCGACTTGCGTGAACTGAACGCCGATGGCGTGGATTTCCGGGACGCCTACTTCCGCTCTGCCGATTTGCGTGGCATCGATTTCCGTAATTCATCGCTCGAAGGCGCAAGCCTGGCGCATGCACAGATTTCCGGAGCGTACTTCCCGCCGGAACTGAGTGCCGACGAGATCCTGATGTCGATGAATTTTGGCACCCGCCTGCGCTATCGCACTCGCTGATACTTTTTATCTTTCTCTGACCCGACGCCTTTCCCCTGTGGGAGCAAGCTCGCTCCCACATTGTTTCAGCGTTTCTTCCCTCCTTTCTGCGCTCGCAGCCCCTTTCTTAGAAGCGTTTGCGTCTAATCCGACCAAACAACCACGCTTTTCCTACTGATGGCTACACTCCTGAGAAGATCGCCCACGCACCATTCGGCCGTCGCAAGGAGGCTTGATGAATGATGAACTGCAACACCTGAAGAATCTTGGCAAGACGTCGGCGCAATGGCTGCATGCCGTGGGTATCCACAGCGCCTCGGACTTGCGTCGCCTGGGGGCGGTGGACGCCTATCGGGCGGTGCGTACCCGCGGGTTTCGCGCATCGAAGGTGTTGTTGTATGCGATCGAGGGGGCGCTGATGGATGTGCACTGGAACGACATCCCGGCCGAACGCAAAGACGCCTTGAACAAGCAGCTCGAAGCCATCTCCTCGCGTCACAAGAACTGAACGGGCGCTGACTGCCATGTATCTGCTCGGGGAACAAACGGCACAGGTCGATGCACTGATCAATCGCTTGCAGAGTTTGCCTGAGCGCTGGCTGGAAGGCCTTGCGCCGTGCGGGCCAGCCTTTGAGCCAGAAATCTCTGACGACCTGATGGTACAGCTCCCACACGATCAGCTGTTTCTGCTGACAGAGGGCGTGATCCACGGCCATATCGGCGGTCGTGCGCTGTTTTACTGGCAGGAGGGCGATCTGATCGGTCTGCTGCAAGGTGACGCCTGGGCCGATTGCCAACTGCACAACGACGGGCCAGTGCGCTTGCTGCCCTATCGGCGAACCGAGCTGTTCCAGCATTTGTATGCCGAGCCTGACCGCGCCGAGCAATGGCTTGAGTATCTGCTGGGGCAAATGGCGCTGCTGGCCCACGCGGTGGCCGAACTGAAGCCACGGGAGTTTCGCAGCACCAATGGCTTTAAACGCGTCGAGAGCGGTGAGGTGTTGATCCAGCAGGGCGATGCCGCCGATCACGTCTTCGTGATCATCGATGGACATGCCGAAGCCTTTGTTGATGGACACAAGGTTGGCGAAGTGCCCAAGGACGAGATTTTCGGCGCCATGGCCGTGTTCACAGGTGAGCCGCGTAACGCTACGGTCATCGCGCGCGAGCCGAGCACGGTGATGCTGATTCCCGGCGAGCAGTTTCTGAACATGACCCGCAACAATCCAAAGATTGCCCACAGCCTGATTGAGAGCATGGCCCGGCGCATCGGCCAGCTCAATCAAAAGATCACGCAACTCAGCGCTGTGAAAGCTGCGCGTTAAGCCCCATTTTTCCGGGGCATTCCGGCCATTTACCCGACTAAATCAGGCGAATGGAAAAACAGTGGTTGACTCGCTAATGAGAATCGCTATGATTATCACAACTGATCGCGAGATCAGTCGATATTCTGAAAAGCCCTTGGTTCGGACTCTCAGATTATCTCCTCATCAGGCTAATCACGGTTATTTGACCCGGTTTTTTACCGGGTCTTTTTTTGCCTGTGGAAAAGTCATTGGCCGAACTGTTTGCGCATCTCGGCGCAGTAATCCGGTTTCCGTGTGGCCGGCGTGAACCAGACATAATCGGCCATGGCCGCCGTGACCTCGCTGCCCTGCTCCGCCAGCATCAGCACCGTCGGCGCTTCGGGCGCGCCCAGATCCATCACATGCAGCGGCACACCAACATCCTTGCGCGCATGGAACGCACCAGCGAACAACAACGCCGGCGCAGGCGCCGCCATCAATCGTGCAGCCATCCGCCGATCCCGTTGCTGCTGCACCGCCAGCATCGCCGGCATTTGCGATTGGGGCAGCAAGCCGCAGTGAGAATCGTTGATCTGCCCGGCCAGCTCGTTTTTCACCGACTCGGCGTTGCTGCGATCCCCCTTCAATACCGGAGGGTCGCGATAGAACGCACGAATTTCAATGTTATCGAGATTGGCCGCCAACAGTGGATACGGTTGCGTGAAAGCAAACCGCACAATCGGCCCGTAGAGTTTCCAGTCCCAACCGTCCTGCCACGCCAGCTCGACCGGAAGATCAACAGGAGGCTTTTGGGAATGGTGTACGTCATCAACCCGCGATTGTTGATCGGGTGTCAGCATTTCAAGCAGGAGACTGCCTTGGGGACGCTCTTCGCCCAGCGTCTGCAACAGCCACAATTGCACGGCATGATGATCGGCGTTGTCATGTTGCTCACCGACGATCACCCGTGCCGGCTTGCCCAGACGCGTCAGCAATTCGTGCGGGGTAATCAGTGTTCCGCTGCGCAAGTCGCGAATCTCGCCAGTGACCGGTGGCGGAGTGACATGTTGGCAACCGCCAAGCAACAACACCGCAAACAGCAAAATCCCACGCATGCTTTCACCTCGATGACGAAATCAGCGGGCGATGATCAGCGGATGCCCGCGCTCCGGGTGCGGCTGCACCAGTACTTCGAGACCGAAAACGGCTTTGAGCGTATCCGGTCGCAATACTTGCTGCGGGGTATCCAGCGCCACCGGACGCCCGCCTTCGAGCAGCAACACCCGATCACAATAGCGCGCCGCCAGATTCAGATCATGCAGGATGACCAGCACTGCCGCGCCACGGTCGGCAAATTCGCGCACCGCTTGCAGCGTCGTATGTTGATGCAGCGGATCGAGCATCGAGGTCGGCTCGTCCAGCAACAGGGTTTGCCCGGCCTGCCCCGGCCACAACTGCGCCAGCACCCGCGCCAGATGCACGCGCTGACGCTCGCCACCCGACAGCGCCAGATAACTGCGCCCGCCCAGGTGCCCGGCATCCGCCGCGTCCAGCGCCGCAGCGACGATCTCGTCATCGCGCACGCGGCCGCTCTGATACGGCAACCGGCCCATGCCGACCACTTCTTCGACACGAAAGGCAAAATCCAGCGTCGAGACCTGCGGCAACACCGCCAGACGCTGAGCGCGCTGCGTACCTGTCCAGTGATTCAGCGCCTTGTCGTCGAGCAACACCTCGCCTTCACTGGCCGCCAGCTCACCGCACAAGGCCCCGAGCAAGGTACTTTTGCCGGCACCGTTCGGCCCGAGTACACCCAGCACCTCGCCGGGTTCAAGTTGCAACGTGACGTCGCTGAGGACGGTCTTGCGCCCGCGACGGATCTGCAGATTGTGCGCACGCAACATCAGGCACGTCCTCGCAGCAGCAGATAAAGGAAGAACGGCGCGCCGATAAATGCAGTGACAATGCCAATCGGCAACTCTGCCGGCGCCAGCGCCAGCCGCGCCACCAGATCCGCCAGCAATAACAGACTGGCACCCGCCAGTACCGACGCTGGCAGCAACACCCGGTGATCAGGCCCGGCCAATAAACGCACCAGATGCGGCACCACCAGCCCGACGAAACCGATCATACCCGCCGCCGCCACGGCCGCACCGACGCCCAGCGCAGTGCAAAACACCAATTCGCGCTTGAGCCGCTCGACATCGATCCCCAGGTGCCCGGCTTCGGACTCCCCGAGCAACAACGCATTTAGTGCCTTGGCGCGTCTCGGTAACCACAGCGCAACGCCAGTGCTGATAATCAGCAACGGCCACAAACGCGCGTAACTGGCACCATTGAGGCTGCCCAGATTCCAGAACGTCAGCGTGCGCAAAGTCGCGTCATCTGCCAGATAGGTGAACAACCCGACTGCCGAGCTGGCCAGCGCCGTCAGGGCAATCCCTGCCAGCAGCATGGTCGCGACATTGGTCTGGCCGTTGCGTCGCCCGAGTCGATAGACCAGCGCCGTCACCCCCAGCCCACCGAGAAATGCGCACGCCGACAACAGATACGGCCCGAACCACTCTGGCAAACCGCCAAAAAACGAACCGCCGACAATCGCAATCGCTGCGCCAAGTGCCGCACCGCTGGACACCCCGACCAGCCCGGGATCGGCCAGCGGGTTGCGAAACAAGCCCTGCATCGCCACACCGGACAACGCCAGCACGCCGCCCACGGCCAGACCGAGCAAGGTGCGCGGCAAGCGAATCTGCCCGAGGATCAGTTCAGCCTGCTCCAGACCATCCGGCGCCAGCGGCACGCCGAGCATGCGCAGAGCCGCGCGCAACGTATCGAACAGCGGCAGACTCACCGGCCCCAGCGCCAACGAAAGCCAGATGGCCAGCAAACACAGGAGCGTCAGGCCGATAAACAGGCTTCGTGGTTTGACCAGCGTGGTCATTGGCTGCTCGTAGTCGGGTAGAAACCGTCGGACAAACTTTTCATTGCCACCGGCAGGCGCGGCCCGAGTCCACCGACCAGCAGCGTCGGATCCAGCTCCAGCACTCGGCCGGACTTGGCCGCGCGGCTGGATTGGAGAATCGGGTTTTCCTTGAACAGCGCAGCTTTCGCCGCCTCGCCGGTCAACGCTCGATCAGCAAATACCAGCACTTCAGGATCCAGCCCCGCCAGCGACTCCACGGAAAACGGCTTGTAGCCGGTGTGCGTCGCCAGGTTTTGCCCGCCGGCCTGTTGCAGCAACCAGTCGGCGGCGGTGTCCTTGCCGGCAATCAACGGCTTGCCGCCAGCATGCCCGATCAGCACCAGCACACCGGGCGCCTTTTGTTTGGTCTGCAACTCGACGACTCGGGCTTTCTGCGCGGTGAGCTGCTGTTGATAACTTTCCAGCAACTGCGCCGCCTGCGCTTGCGCGCCCAGCAACTGCCCCAGATGCGTGACGTTTTTTTCCAGGGTCGGCAGATCCGACTGTGCCGAGAACAGTTCGACCCGCACCTTCGCGCTCTTCACCTGGGCGATGACCGGCGGCGGGCCCATTTCCTCGCTGCCGATGAGGATATCCGGGCGCAGACTGAGAATGCCTTCCGCCGAAAGGCTGCGTTGATAGCCGATGCTGGGCAGCTTCTTCAGCGATTGCGGATGCTGGCTGGTGGTGTCGACGCCCACCAGTTTGGATTCGCCGCCCAACGCGCTCACCCACTCCGATAGCGCGCCACCGGCACTGACCCAACGTTGTGGCAAATCAGCCGCTACCGCTTGCAGGCTCGCAAGCAGTCCGACACACAGCACAACAACGCGGGTACTCAGGCGCATACGCAGCTTTCCTTGAACAGGTTTCCCAGGCAGCGAACCGGCAGGCCAAGTATCCTTGGCGGCGGTTGCGCACAGTGGGCGAAGGCGGCCATTTGATAATTGTTTGCATTTAAACGTCAAGCTCGGACATTTCCTGAAACGAGCCGACACTTGAGGATAGCCATGAAGTTTTTATGCGCCGGCACCGATCTCACTGAGGCCAGCAGCCGTGGATTCGACATTGACGGCAACAAACTGTTTGCCGTGCGCCGCAATGGCCAGGCCTATGTTTATCTCAACCGTTGCCCGCATCGTGGCGTCAGCCTGGAATGGCACCCCGACCAGTTTCTAGACCCGAGCAACAGCCTGATCCAGTGCGCCACCCACGGCGCACTGTTTCTGATCGAGGACGGCGAATGCGTCGCCGGGCCCTGCGCCGGGCAATCCCTGACCGCCATTCCCTGCCGCGAAGACGCACAGGGGCTGTGGATAGATGTTTAACCGTTGAGCAAAACGTCCAGCCGCCGGTCGATCACCATCTCTTCGTGGTTCAAACGCACGCCGTAGGCCAACACCTCGACCCCGCACGCCACCGCTTCGTGCAGGGCATCCGCGTAGGCCGAATCGATTTCCTCGGCCGGACGCACCGCCTCGATCCCGCTGAGATTGACGCAATACAGCTGCACCGCACGAATACCGTCACGGGCGAGGTGTGCCAGCTCCCGCAGATGCTTGGCGCCACGCTGGGTGACCGCGTCGGGAAACGCCGCGACGTTCGTCCCGTCGAACCCCAAAGTGACACTCTTCACTTCCACATAAGCCGGCCCGCTCGGGTATTCAAGGCGGAAATCGATACGGCTTTTTTCCTGACCGTATGCCACTTCGCGTTTAAGCGCCGTGAAGCCGTTCAACTCGCTGATGACACCGGCCTGCAGCGCCTCTTCAACGAGGGCGTTGGCGCGGCCGGTGTTCACGCAGAACAGTCGACCCTGCGGCGTTTCCCCGATTTCCCAAGTGCCGGGCAGTTTGCGCTTCGGGTCGTTTGAGCGACTGAACCACACTTGCCCGCCTTCAACCTGACAGTTGAGCATCGAACCGGTGTTCGGACAGTGTAGGGTCAACAACTCGCCGTTGACCGTTTCAACATCTGCCAAAAAACGTTTGTAGCGACGGATCAGCCGCGCCTCTTCCAGAGCCGGATAAAAGCGCATCAGCCTTGCCAGCTCTTCAGGCCGCGAGCGATACGCTCCACCGCTTCCTGTAAGCGAGGGAGGTTTTGCGTGTAGGCAAAACGCACATGGTGGCTGGCCTGATAACGGCCGAAATCCAGACCCGGGGTGAAGGCTACGTGCTCGGTTTCGAGGAAATGTCGGCAGAACGCGAAGGCATCACCGCCGAACTGGCTGATATCGGCGTACAAATAGAACGCCCCTTCCGGCTCGACGGCGATGTTGAAACCCAACTCGCGCAACGCCGGCAGGAGGAAGTCGCGACGGCGGCCAAATTCGGCGCGGCGCTCTTCGAGAATGCTGATGGTGTCCGGCTCGAAACAGGCCAATGCGGCGTACTGCGCCATGCTCGGGGCGCTGATATAGAGGTTCTGCGCAAGCTTTTCCAGCTCACTGACCGCCGCATCCGGCGCCACCAGCCAGCCGAGGCGCCAACCGGTCATGCCGAAATACTTGGAGAAACTGTTGAGGACAAAAGCGCTGTCATCGACTTCCAGCACGCTGGCGGCATCGGTGCCGTAAGTCAGGCCGTGGTAGATCTCGTCCACCACCAGATGCCCGTGGCGCGCCTTGATCGCGGTGGATAACCCGGCCATTTCGTCACGGGTCAGGATGGTGCCGGTCGGGTTGGCCGGCGACGCCACCAACGCTCCCACGCTATCGTGATCCCAGTGACGCGCCACCAGATCCGGGGTCAGTTGATAACGCACCTCCGGCCCGACCGGCACCAGTTGCGCCGCGCCTTCGACCAGACGCAGGAAGTGCCGGTTGCACGGGTAACCCGGGTCGGCCAGCAGCCAGTGCTTACCCGGATCGACCAGCAAGGCACTGGCCAGCAACAGCGCGCCGGAGCCACCCGGCGTGATCAGGATCCGTCGCGGATCGATGTTCAGGCCATAACGCGCCTGATAGAACCCGGAAATCGCCTCGCGCAGTTCAGGAATACCGCGCGCCGCGGTGTAGCGGGTCTTGCCCGCCGTCAGCGCCGCTTGCCCGGCCCGGATGATCGGCTCGGCCGTGGTGAAGTCCGGCTCGCCGATTTCCAGGTGGATCACGTCGTGGCCTTCGGCCTGCAGTTCGTTGGCCCGCGCCAGCAGCGCCATCACATGGAACGGTTCGATCGCACGACTGCGCGCACTGTAAGGCTGAGCCATTGGTTTTCCTTCGACGGGGAAAAAGAGACGATTCTACCCATCTGCCGGAACGAGCGAGAACCCGTCGCGGTCACAGCCTCAAGAACGCTGGACTGTAACGATATGAGCGTACGCTCCAGGATTGACTAAAATCAGTGATTGTACAGGCTTTCATCAGCGCCAGACACGGCTTGCCAAACATCTGCAAGCGCCACCCGCCGGGGCCTCGACATCCGGGAGTAGCGCGGGCCGAATTGATCTGGTAAGTTCGCCCGCTTGCAGCCGCAGGGCCGGCAGGTGTCGGTGATGGAGCAATCCTGCGCAATGGATTACAAGAGTAGAGGCGGTCCATTTCATGCCCACCCAAGCAAAGCAACAGCAGCAAGCGACGATCAGCGGCTTCGAACCTTATGTTCCGAAGGCCGGCGAAGAGTACATGGGCGCCCCCATGCGCGCGCACTTCACCAAGATCCTGAACAAGTGGAAACAGGACTTGATGCAGGAAGTCGACCGTACTGTTGATCACATGAAAGACGAAGCGGCCAACTTCCCTGATCCGGCCGACCGTGCCAGCCAGGAAGAAGAATTCGCCCTCGAGCTGCGCGCCCGCGACCGCGAGCGCAAGTTGATCAAGAAGATCGACAAGACCCTCGAACTGATCCAGGACGAAGAGTACGGCTGGTGCGAGTCCTGCGGCATCGAGATCGGCGTCAAGCGCCTCGAGGCCCGTCCTACCGCCGATCTGTGCATCGACTGCAAGACCCTGGCGGAAATCAAGGAAAAGCAGGTCGGCAAGTAATCTCGACCTGAACGAAAAACGGAGCGTGCGAACGCTCCGTTTTTGTTTCTGCCTTTTGCTTTTGTGTAGGAGTGAGCCTGCTCGCGATAGCGGTTTGATATTCAATATCAATGATGACTGACTCACCCCCATCGCGAGCAGGCTCACTCCTACAAGTTGACCTGCGCACGCCCTGAAAAGTAGTTTGACCCATGACTGCCAAAACTGCCCCCGCCTACATCGGCCGCTTCGCCCCCACTCCCAGTGGCCACCTGCACTTCGGTTCGCTGGTCGCCGCGCTCGCCTCTTACCTCGACGCGCGCGCGGTCGGCGGACGCTGGCTGGTGCGCATGGAAGACCTCGATCCGCCTCGGGAAGAACCCGGCGCACAGGCGGCGATTCTCAAGGCGCTGGAAAGCTACGGTTTCGAATGGGACGGCGAGATGGTGCGCCAGAGTGACCGGCACGCTGCCTACGCCGAAGTCCTCAACAGTCTGTTCAATCACGGCCTCGCTTATGCGTGCACCTGTTCGCGCAAGCAGCTGGAGCCGTATCACGGGATATATCCGGGGCTGTGCCGCAATGCCGGGCATGAACAGCAAGGCGCGGCGATCCGCCTGCGCGTGCCGGAACTGGAATACCACTTCATCGACCGGGTGCAAGGCGAATTTCGCCAGCACCTGGGGCGTGATGTCGGCGATTTCGTGATTCGCCGCCGCGACGGCCTCTACGCCTATCAACTGGCCGTGGTACTGGATGACGCCTGGCAAGGCATCACTGACATCGTGCGCGGCGCCGACTTGCTCGACTCCACCCCGCGCCAGCTCTACCTGCAGGAATTGTTGGGCTTGCGTCAGCCGCGCTACCTGCACCTGCCGCTGATCACGCAACCGGACGGCAACAAACTCGGCAAATCCTACCGCTCGCCACCGCTTGAGGCCGACCAGGCCACGCCGCTGCTGTTGCGAGCCCTGCGTTCACTGGGCCAAAACCCCGGCGCCCAACTGGCCCACGCTTCACCGCAGGAATTGCTCAAATGGGGCGCAGCCCACTGGGATGCGACAAAGATCCCGCGCACACTGAGCCTGCCCGAAGCGCAACTGCAATGACGGCACTTGCAGTGGCGCGCCCATCCGTTACCATCGCCGCACGTTTTCGGGCACGCGCATAAAAAAGAGAGGCCGGGATGTACATCTATCGCTTGGTCCTGCTTCTGGTCGTGGGAATCTATCTGTTTTCGCCAGCCATCATGGATTGGTGGATCGACGCCACGGGCGCCTGGTATCGGCCGTATCTGCTCTGGTTGATCCTGATTGTCGTGACCTTCATCCTGCAGAGCCAAAAAGATGCCGATGAGCTTTAGCCTGACCCAGATGATCCTGATCAGCGCCGCGTACCTGGCGGTGCTGTTCGGCGTCGCCTGGATCAGCGAACGGGGCATGATCCCGCGGGCGATCATTCGCCACCCGCTGACCTACACCCTGTCGCTGGGGGTCTACGCCAGTGCCTGGGCGTTTTATGGCACGGTGGGCCTGGCCTATCAGTACGGCTACGGGTTTCTGTCCAGTTATCTCGGGGTGTCTGGAGCGTTTTTGCTGGCGCCGGTGCTGCTGTACCCGATCCTGAAAATCACTCGCACTTATCAACTGTCGTCGCTGGCGGACCTGTTCGCTTTCCGCTTTCGCAGCACCTGGGCCGGCGCGCTGACCACGATCTTCATGCTGATCGGCGTACTGCCGCTGCTGGCGTTGCAGATTCAGGCGGTGGCCGACTCCATCGGCATCCTCACCGGCGAGCCGATCCAGAGCCGCGTCGCGCTGGCGTTCTGCGCATTGATCATCCTGTTCACGATTTTCTTCGGTTCCCGACATATCGCCACCCGCGAGAAACACGAAGGGCTGGTGTTCGCGATTGCCTTCGAGTCGGTGATCAAGTTGATCGCCCTCGGCGGCGTCGGCCTCTATGCGCTGTACGGCGTGTTCGACGGCCCGCAACAGCTGGAGTTATGGCTACTGCAGAACCAGACCGCCCTCGCCGCGCTGCATACGCCGCTGCAGGAAGGCCCGTGGCGCACGCTGTTGCTGGTGTTCTTCGCCTCGGCGATCGTGATGCCGCACATGTATCACATGACCTTCACCGAAAACCTCAATCCGCGCTCGCTGGTCAGCGCCAGTTGGGGCCTGCCGCTGTTCCTGCTGCTGATGAGCCTGGCGGTGCCGCTGATTCTCTGGGCCGGCCTGAAGCTCGGCGCCACCACTGACCCGGAATATTTCACCCTCGGCATCGGCATCGCTGCCAACAGCAAACCGCTGGCCTTGCTGGCGTACGTCGGTGGATTATCGGCGGCCAGTGGCCTGATCATCGTCACCACCCTGGCACTGTCGGGCATGGCGCTGAACCACTTGGTGCTGCCGCTCTATCAGCCACCGGCTGAAGGCAACATCTATCGCTGGCTGAAGTGGACCCGCCGGGCGCTGATCGTCGCGATCATCATGGCCGGTTTCTGCTTTTACCTGATGCTCGGCGCCGGACAGGATCTGGCCAACCTCGGCATCGTCGCCTTCGTCGCCACCCTGCAATTCCTGCCCGGCGTGCTCTCGGTGCTGTACTGGCCGACCGCCAACCGTCGCGGGTTTATCGCCGGCTTGCTGGCGGGGATTCTGGTTTGGGTGGTGACCATGCTGTTGCCGCTGGTCGGCAACCTGCAGGGTTTCTACATTCCCCTGTTGAACATGATTTACGTGCTGGACGACACCAGTTGGCACATGGCGGCCATCGCCTCGCTGGCGGCCAACGTATTGATGTTCACCCTGATCTCGCTGTTCACCAACGCCAGCCCTGAAGAAGCCAGCGCCGCCGAAGCCTGCGCGGTGGATAACGTGCGTCGCCCGCAACGCCGTGAACTGCATGCGGCCTCGCCCCAGGAGTTCGCCACGCAACTGGCCAAACCGCTGGGCGCCAAGGCGGCACAGAAAGAAGTCGAGCAGGCGCTGCGCGATCTCTATCTGCCGTTCGACGAACGCCGTCCTTATGCATTGCGTCGTCTACGCGATCGCATTGAAGCCAACCTCTCCGGCCTGATGGGCCCGAGCGTGGCGCAGGACATGGTCGAAACCTTCCTGCCGTACAAGGCCGGTGGCGAAAACTACGTCACCGAAGACATCCACTTCATCGAAAGCCGTCTCGAGGATTACCACTCGCGCCTCACCGGGCTGGCCGCCGAACTCGATGCCCTGCGCCGCTACCACCGCCAGACCTTGCAGGAATTGCCGATGGGCGTCTGCTCGCTGGCCAAGGACCAGGAGATTCTGATGTGGAACAAGGCCATGGAAGAACTCACCGGCATCGCCGCGCAACGGGTGGTGGGTTCGCGCCTGAGCACCATCGCCAATCCGTGGAAGCAATTGCTGCAAGGCTTCATCAACCTGCCCGACGAACACTTGCACAAACAGCACCTGGCCCTCGACGGCCAGACCCGCTGGCTCAATCTGCACAAAGCAGCGATCGACGAACCGTTGGCACCGGGCAACAGCGGCCTGGTGCTGCTAGTGGAAGACCTGACCGAAACGCAGATGCTCGAAGACAAACTGGTGCATTCCGAACGCCTGGCGAGCATCGGCCGTCTCGCGGCAGGCGTAGCCCATGAAATCGGCAATCCGATCACCGGCATCGCCTGTCTGGCGCAGAACCTGCGCGAAGAGCGCGAAGAAGACGGTGAACTGACGGAAATCAGCGGGCAGATTCTCGAACAGACCAAGCGAGTGTCACGCATCGTGCAGTCGCTGATGAGCTTCGCCCACGCCGGCAGCCATCAGCACAGCGACGAACCGGTTTGTCTGGCGGAAGTGGCGCAGGACGCCATCGGCCTGCTGGCGCTGAACCGGCGCAATTTCGAAGTGCAGTTCTACAACCTGTGCGATCCGGATCACTGGGTCGAAGGCGATCCGCAGCGGCTCGCCCAGGTGTTGATCAATCTGCTCTCCAACGCCCGTGATGCCTCGCCTGCGGGCAGTGCGGTGCGGGTCAAGAGTGAAGCCGGCGAACACACGGTCGATCTGATCGTCGAAGACGAAGGCAGTGGTATTCCGCAGAACATCATGGACCGATTGTTCGAACCTTTCTTCACCACCAAGGACCCTGGCGAAGGTACCGGTCTGGGCCTTGCACTGGTCTATTCCATCGTTGAAGAGCATTATGGACAAATCACCATCGACAGCCCGGCTGATGTTCAAAGCCAGCGCGGCACCCGTATCCGGGTGACCTTACCGCGTCATGTCGAAGCGACGTCCGCTGTGAACTGAGACCGTCGAGAGTATCGAATCAATGCCGCACATTTTGATCGTCGAAGACGAAACCATTATCCGCTCCGCCTTGCGCCGCCTGCTGGAACGTAACCAGTATCAGGTCAGCGAAGCCGGTTCTGTGCAGGAAGCACAAGAACGCTTCAGTATTCCCACATTCGATCTGATCGTCAGCGACCTGCGCCTGCCTGGCGCCCCCGGCACCGAGCTGATCAAGCTTGGCCAGGGCAAACCGGTGCTGATCATGACCAGCTACGCCAGTCTGCGCTCGGCGGTCGACTCGATGAAGATGGGCGCGGTGGACTACATCGCCAAGCCTTTCGATCACGATGAAATGCTTCAGGCCGTCGCGCGGATCCTGCGTGATCACCAGTCGGCACCTGCCGCCGGCGAAGTGCCTGCCGGCAAAGCAGCCAATGGCAGCGGCAAACCGTCTGTCGACAACAGCAACGGCGAAATCGGCATCATTGGCTCGTGCCCGCCGATGCAGGATCTGTACAGCAAGATCCGCAAAGTCGCACCGACCGATTCCAATGTCCTGATCCAGGGCGAGTCCGGCACCGGTAAAGAGCTGGTGGCCCGCGCTCTGCACAACCTGTCCAAGCGCGCCAAGGCACCGATGATTTCGGTGAACTGCGCGGCCATTCCGGAAAGCCTGATCGAGTCCGAACTGTTCGGCCACGAAAAAGGCGCGTTCACTGGCGCCAGCGCCGGTCGCGCCGGTCTGGTGGAAGCGGCGGACGGCGGCACGCTGTTCCTCGACGAGATTGGCGAATTGCCGCTGGAAGCCCAGGCCCGACTGCTGCGCGTGCTGCAGGAAGGCGAGATTCGCCGCGTGGGTTCGGTGCAGTCGCAAAAGGTCGATGTGCGCCTGATCGCCGCGACCCACCGCGACCTCAAGAGCCTGGCGAAAATCGGCCAGTTCCGTGAAGACTTGTATTACCGACTGCACGTGATTGCCCTGAAACTGCCGGCGTTGCGCGAACGTGGCGCCGACGTCAACGAAATCGCCACCGCGTTCCTCGCCCGTCAAAGTGCGCGCATCAACCGTACCGACCTGAAATTTGCCGCCGATGCCGAACAGGCCATCCGGCATTATTCCTGGCCGGGTAACGTGCGCGAGCTGGAAAACGCGGTGGAGCGCGCAGTGATCCTGAGCGAAAGCCCGGAAATCTCTGCCGATTTGCTGGGCATCGACATCGAGCTGAGCGACCTGGAAGACGACGAGTTCATCGGTCTGCCGCCACAAACGCCGGGTAACGCCAGCAACAGCAGTCATGAACCGACTGAAGACCTGTCGCTGGAAGACTACTTCCAGCACTTCGTTCTCGAGCATCAGGACCACATGACCGAGACCGAACTGGCGCGCAAACTGGGCGTCAGCCGCAAGTGCCTGTGGGAACGCCGTCAGCGCCTGGGCATTCCACGGCGCAAGACCGGGGTGACCAGCGAGAGCTGAACGTTACCTGTCGAGTGCGCGGGTAACGCTTGAAGACGTGAAAAAACTGTTACCTCAGTCCTTTCACGTAACAGAAGCCGGGGTTATCGGTAACGAAACCCCGGCTTTTTTTGGCCCCGAGAAAACGGTTATAACGACCTAACCCCTTGTTTTATTGGGCCTCGCAAAAGTTGGCACGGCACCTGCTATATGTTTGGTACAAGAACAATAACAAGCAATGCACAAGACAATAAAAATAAGACGAATCGACTCACGCACAATAAAAACAAGACGGCGAGAGGCGCAGCTAACTGATTCTTTTGGAGAGGCGTTGTATTTGGGGCTAGCCCCACGACCAGGCCGAGAACAACAAAAACTGTCCTAAGACAGAGCCTGTACTGGTTGGATCGCAAGATCACTGCAACACAGCGACCAAAGCAATCCGTTTGCTCTTGGCTCCCGATTGGGAGGGTCATGAAGGAAAAGCTTCATGGCGAGGGCACTCAACAAAAACAAGAAGCCCGAATCAATAATAAAAAGAGCACGCAACTACTTCTTGGGGAGCTTCGGCTCCCCTTGTAGTTTCTCCCGTTCGGAAAATCCTGCTGTTTTACCCTCCTCGACCCTTGCAGCTTGCGGCTTACAGCGCAAATCTGCTGCGTCCTACACCATCCCCCGACTAAATGCTAGAATCTGCGCCCATCATGCGGTCATTCTTTGGTATGGCCGAACATTCCTTCAAACAGTGCATCCCATGCTGAAGAAGCTGTTCCAGTCATTCCGAACTCCTGTGCGTCGTACGCAACACATCCGCAGCACCCCTGAAGTGCTCAACAGCGGCCAACATTCGCTGCAAAAGGGGCAATTCAGCCGCTATGCGGTGAATATCGTCGAACGCCTGCAAGGTGCCGGTTACCAGGCCTATCTGGTCGGTGGTTGCGTGCGTGACATGCTCCTGGGCATCACGCCCAAGGATTTCGACGTCGCCACCAGCGCCACCCCCGAGCAAGTCCGGGCCGAATTCCGCAATGCGCGGATCATCGGGCGCCGCTTCAAACTGGTGCATATCCATTTCGGTCGCGAAATCATCGAAGTCGCGACCTTCCGCGCCAATCACCCGGTCAATGAAGACGACGAAGACAGCAACCAGTCTTCGCGTAACGAGAGCGGGCGGATTCTGCGTGACAACGTCTACGGCACCCTGGAAGAAGACGCGCAACGCCGCGACTTCACCATCAACGCCTTGTATTACGATCCGGTCAGCGAGCGCATTCTCGATTACGCCAACGGCGTGCACGACATCCGCAATCACCTGATCCGCCTGATCGGCGATCCGAAGCAGCGTTACCAGGAAGACCCGGTGCGCATGCTGCGGGCCGTGCGTTTCGCCGCCAAGTTGAATTTCGGCATCGAGAAGCACACCGTGCAGCCGATCCGCGAACTGGCGCCGATGCTGCGCGAGATCCCGTCGGCCCGTCTGTTCGAGGAAGTGCTCAAGCTGTTCCTCTCCGGCCACGGCGCGATCACTTTCGAGATGCTGGTCGATCTGCAACTGTTCGCCCCGCTGTTCCCGGCCAGTGCCGACGCACTCGAACACAACCCGGAATACACCCACACGCTGATCAGCGAAGCGCTGACCAACACCGACCTGCGCATCAAGCAGAACAAACCGGTAACGCCGGCGTTCCTGTTTGCCGCGCTGCTGTGGCCTGCCCTGCCGGCGCGCGTGCTGCGTCTGCAGGAACGTGGCATGCCGCCAATTCCGGCCATGCAGGAAGGTGCACACGAGCTGATCGCCGAACAGTGCCAGCGCATCGCCATTCCAAAGCGTTTCACCATGCCGATCCGCGAGATCTGGGACATGCAGGAACGCCTGCCACGCCGCAGCGGCAAACGCGCCGACCTGCTGCTGGACAATCCACGCTTCCGCGCCGGCTACGACTTCCTGCTGCTTCGTGAAAGCGCTGGTGAGCAGACCGACGGTCTGGGTGAATGGTGGACGGACTATCAGGACGCCAACGACAGCGAGCGTCGCGAGATGATTCGCGAACTCAGCGGCAAGGGTGATGACGCCAGTGGCGCACCGCGCAAACGTCGCCGCAGCAGCGGTTCCAAGCGCAAGCGCGCCGGGGCGCCGAGCGCATCGGGCGAATAAGGCATGGAGCGCATCTATATCGGCCTGGGCAGCAACCTCGCTGACCCGGCCGAACAATTGCGCAGCGCGCTCGACGCGCTGGAGCAATTGCCGCAAACCACCCTCGCCGGCGTCTCGGCGTTCTATCAAAGCGACTCGCTGCTGCCGGGGCAACCGCGTTACACCAACGCAGTTGCTGCCCTCGACAGCGACCTCGCGCCGCTGGACTTGCTCAATGCGCTGCAAGCCATCGAGAACGATCAGGGTCGCGAGCGCCTCGAACGCTGGGGCCCACGCACGCTCGATCTGGACATTCTGTTGTTCGGCGATCGCCTGATCGACGAACCGCGTCTGAAAGTCCCGCACTACCAGATTCAGGAACGAGCGTTCGTGCTCTATCCTCTTGCCGAACTGGCCCCGCAGGATTTGCGTCTCGCCGACGGCCGCAGCCTGCCCGACCTGCTCGCTGCCTGCCCGTTTGTCGGCCTCGAACGCCTTCCCCACGCCTGACAAAAATCTCTCTGTGGATGGGGCCTCTGTGGCGAGGGGATTCATCCCCTCGCCACAAAGCTCTGCCACTACAAGGTTTTTTGTCGGACAAAAACGCCCCGATCAAGCCCTGCCGCAGCGCTGAATCGCATCAGTAACGCCGGTAACACTCCCCTCGTAACAATGCGGTAACACACGCAATTGACTTCCTAGGTTCTCCTCACGACTATAGGCGTCCCGCTGCCGCCAACCCGGCACATACGGGCGCAATCCAGGCCTTATAAGCACGACAAAAGAGCGTGCGCCTGAGTAGACGAAGAATCACGCGCGTTACTCGCAGTAGTTTCCAGAGCGCCTGAACGAGGATTTTTTACATGCCAGCCATCACCCTGACCACGCTCCAGAGCCTCAAGCAGAAAGGTGAAAAGATCACCATGCTGACCTGCTATGACGCGACCTTCGCCCACGCCTGCAACGAGGCCGGTGTCGAAGTGCTGCTGGTGGGCGACTCCCTCGGCATGGTTCTGCAAGGGCACGACAGCACCTTGCCGGTGACCATTGCAGAAATGGCCTATCACACCGCCTGCGTCAAACGCGGCAACAGCGACGCCCTGATCCTGGCTGACCTGCCGTTCATGGCCAACGCTACGATCGAGCAAACCCTGACCAACAGCGCGATGCTGATGCAGGCCGGCGCGCACATGATCAAGGTCGAAGGTGCGCTGTGGCTGGCGGAGTCGATCCGCCTGCTGGCCGAGCGCGGTGTGCCGGTCTGCGCACACATGGGCTTGACCCCACAAGCCGTGAACATTCTTGGCGGCTATAAAGTGCAGGGCCGCAACGAGAACCAGGCGCGGCAGATGCGTGCCGACGCGATCTCGCTCGAGCAGGCTGGCGCCGCCATGCTGCTGCTCGAATGCGTGCCGAGCGAACTGGCCGCCGAAATCAGTCAGGCCGTGAAGATTCCGGTCATCGGCATCGGCGCCGGTAGCGAGACCGACGGTCAGGTACTGGTGCTGCACGACATGCTCGGCCTGTCGATCACCGGCCGCGTACCGAAGTTCGTCAAGAACTTCATGCAGGGTCAGGACAGCATCCAGTCCGCACTGAAGGCCTACGTCAACGAAGTCAAAGGCGTTACTTTCCCTGGGATCGAACACGGATTCTCTGCATGAACACTGTTAAAACCGTACGCGAATTGCGCGCCGCCGTGGCGCGCGCCCGCAGTGAAGGCAAGCGCATCGGCTTCGTGCCGACCATGGGCAACCTGCACAGCGGCCATATCGCGCTGATCACCAAAGCCACTCAGCGCGTGGACTTCGTGGTCGCGAGCATTTTCGTCAACCCGCTGCAGTTCGGCGCCGGCGAAGACCTCGACAAGTACCCGCGCACCCTGGCGGCAGATCAGGAAAAACTGCTGCAAGCCGGCTGTCATTTGCTGTTCGCTCCGACCGTCGAAGAGATGTACCCCGACGGCATGGCCGGGCAGACTCGGGTCAGCGTGCCGCAACTGTCTGAAGGCCTCTGTGGCGCCAGCCGTCCGGGGCACTTCGAAGGTGTGGCGACGGTGGTCAGCAAGCTGTTCAACATGGTCCAGCCGGATCTGGCGATCTTCGGCCAGAAAGATTTCCAGCAACTGGCGGTGATCCGCGCGCTGGTGCATGACCTGAACATGCCGATCCAGATCATCGGCGAACCGACTGTGCGTGCGGCCGACGGCCTGGCGCTGTCGTCGCGCAATGGCTTCCTCAGCGAAGATCAACGTGCGGTGGCGCCGGTGGTCTATCGCACCCTGAGTACGATTGCCGAGTCGATCAAACAAGGCGAGCGAGATTTTCCGGCGCTGATCGCAGCCCAGGTGCAACAGCTGGAAGCCGCCGGCCTGCGTCCGGATTACCTGGAAATCCGGCATGCCCTGACCTTGCGTCCGGCGACCGCAGAAGACCGCGATCTGGTGATTCTGGTGGCCGCGTTTCTCGGCACCACGCGGTTGATCGACAACCTGCATCTGAACCTCGATAGCCCGGCTTAAAAAACAGCGCAATACCCCTGTAGGAGTGAGCTTGCTCGCTCCCACATTGGTTTCTGGTGTCCACATAGACCATATTGCCGCCCCCAAAGCCTTCGGGCACACTGCCCGCCGTTTGCTTCCAACCCTGGAAATCCCTCATGCACGCCATCATGCTCAAGGCCAAACTGCACCGCGCCGAAGTCACTCACGCGGTCCTCGATTACGAAGGTTCCTGCGCCATCGATGGCGAATGGCTGGACTTGTCCGGCATCCGTGAGTACGAGCAGATCCAGATCTATAACGTCGACAACGGCGAGCGTTTCACCACCTACGCGATTCGTGGCGAAGAAGGTTCGCGGATGATTTCGGTGAATGGCGCAGCCGCGCATAAAGCCAAGGTCGGCGACCGCGTGATCATTTGCGCCTACGCCCATTACAGCGAAGCGGAACTGGTCAATTTCAAGCCGCGCATGCTGTACATGGCCCCGGGCAACGAGCTCAGCCACACCAGCAACGCCATTCCGGTTCAGGTGGCCTGAGCCGCTTCGAGGCGCCACTCCCCTTCCGTTGGTCGGCCCGTTCCCGGTATTGATGTTAAAAAAGTACAGGGAACAGGTCAGAAGAAGTCAAGACAGATCGCAGCGCGAGGTTTACTGTATTCGCCCTGCGTTGAAAAATCGTGTCGACGCATTTGACCCTCGCCCAAACATGGCGTATCGGTCTGTTCTGTGTTCAAAAGGCCGTTCAAGTAAAAAGGAAAACCGCAGCGATGGCGTACTACCGCACTCCTCATGACGTTACCGCTCTGCCTGCCTGGCAAGCGTTGAAAGATCACCGCCAAGCCATGCAGGATTTCAGCATGCGCGAAGCCTTCAACGCCGATCCGCAGCGCTTCAATCAATTCACGCTCAGCAGCTGCGGCCTGTTTCTCGACTATTCGAAAAACCTGATCAACGCCGAGACCCGCAACCTGCTGGTGGGCCTGGCCAATGAAGTCGATCTGAAAGGCGCGATCAATGCGCTGTTCGACGGCGAAATCGTCAACGCCTCCGAAGGCCGCCCGGCACTGCACACCGCCCTGCGCCGCCCGGTGGGCGACAAGCTGTCGGTCAACGGCGTCAACGTGATGCCGGAAGTGCACAAGGTGCTGAACCAGATCACCGATCTGGTCGGCCGCATCCACGACGGTCTGTGGCGTGGTTACACCGAGAAGCCGATCACTGACGTGGTCAACATCGGCATCGGTGGTTCGTTCCTCGGCCCGGAGCTGGTCTCCGAAGCGCTGTTGTCCTACGCGCAGAAAGGCGTGCGTTGCCATTATCTGGCGAACATCGACGGCAGTGAGTTCCACGAACTGACACAAAAGCTGCGCGCCGAAACCACCCTGTTCATCGTTTCGTCGAAATCCTTCAACACCCTCGAAACCCTGAAGAACGCTCAGGCCGCCCGCGCCTGGTATCTGGCTCAGGGTGGTTCGGAAGCCGAGCTGTATCGCCACTTCATCGCGGTATCGAGCAACAACGCTGCGGCAGTCGCGTTCGGTATCCGTGAAGAAAACATCTTCCCGATGTGGGACTGGGTCGGCGGCCGATACTCGCTGTGGTCGGCCATCGGTCTGCCGATTGCCCTGGCCATCGGCATGTCCAACTTCAAGGAATTGCTGTCCGGTGCCTACACCATGGACCAGCATTTCCAGAGCGCACCGTTCGAACAGAACATGCCAGTACTGCTGGCCCTGCTCGGCGTGTGGTATGGCAACTTCTGGGGCGCACAGAGCCACGCGATCCTGCCGTACGACCACTACCTGCGCAACATCACCAAGCACTTGCAACAGCTGGACATGGAATCCAACGGCAAGAGCGTGCGTCAGGACGGCACCTCGGTGTCGACCGATACCGGCCCGGTGATCTGGGGTGGCGTCGGCTGCAACGGTCAACACGCGTATCACCAGTTGCTGCACCAGGGCACCCAACTGATCCCGGCCGATTTCATCGTGCCGATCGTCAGCTTCAACCCGGTCTCCGATCACCATCAGTGGCTGTACGCCAACTGCCTGTCGCAGAGCCAGGCGCTGATGCTCGGCAAGACCCTGCCGGAAGCCGAAGCCGAACTGCGCGAAAAAGGCATGAGCGAAGAGCAGGTGCACAAACTCGCACCGCACAAGGTGATCCCGGGCAACCGTCCGAGCAACACCATTGTGGTCGAGCGCATCAGCCCGCGGCGTCTCGGCGCGCTGGTCGCCATGTATGAGCACAAAGTGTTCGTGCAAAGCGTGGTCTGGGGCATCAACGCCTTCGACCAGTGGGGCGTGGAACTGGGCAAGGAACTGGGCAAAGGCGTTTACAACCGGCTGGTCGGCAGCGATGAAACCGTTGCTGACGATGCCTCCACCCAAGGCCTGATCAACTACTTCCGCGGTCGTCACCGCGGGTGATTTGAAAGCAAAACCCACAGGATTTGGATCAACCAGAATCCTGTGGGCAAGCAAATTCCCTTGTAGGAGTGAGCCTGCTCGCGATAGCGGTATGTCTTTAAGCATTGATGTTGACTGACACACCGCTATCGCGAGCAGGCTCACTCCTACAGTTGTTTTACGTACACCTGAATTCGATACCAGCCATCAGATTCCTGATGCGGCTTGAACCCTTGGCCCTCTCGGCGCATCTTTATTCTTCGCACAACAAGAATAAGGAACCGTCATGTTCGATATCAGCACGTTCCCCAAAGCCGATGCCGTCCGCCGGGCTGCGCAGTTGAGTCAGGACGACTATAAGCGCCTGTACCGCGAATCGATTGAACACCCCAGCACCTTCTGGGCCGAACAGGCCACGCGCTTCCTCGACTGGAGCACCCCGTGGCAGACCGTCCAGCGCTACGACCTGAAAACCGGTGAAGCGTCCTGGTTTACCGGCGGCCAACTGAACGTCAGTTACAACTGCATCGACCGTCACCTTGCCCAGCGCGGCGAGCAGACCGCGATTCTCTGGGAAGGCGACGACCCTGCCGAATCGGCGCAGATCACCTACAAAAAACTCCACCATCACGTCTGCCGCCTGGCCAATGTGCTGAAAAGCCGTGGTGTGAAAAAAGGCGACCGGGTGTGCATCTACATGCCGATGATTCCCGAGGCGGCCTACGCCATGCTCGCCTGCGCGCGGATCGGCGCGATTCACTCGGTAGTGTTCGGCGGCTTCTCCCCGGACTCCTTGCGCGACCGCATTCTCGACGCTGACTGCCGCACGGTGATCACCGCCGATGAAGGCGTGCGCGGCGGCAAATTTGTCCCGCTCAAGCACAACGTCGACAAGGCGCTGCAAAGTTGCCCGGATGTCAGCACCGTCATCGTCGTCGAACGCACTCAGGGCAAGGTCGACTGGGTCGAGGGCCGCGACCTCTGGTATCACCAGGCCGTGCGTGACGTCAGCGATGACTGCCCGCCAGAGCCGATGGACGCCGAGGATCCGCTGTTCATCCTTTACACCTCCGGCAGCACCGGCAAACCCAAAGGCGTGCTGCACACCACCGGTGGCTACCTGCTGCAGGCGGCGATGACCTTCAAATACGTGCTCGATTACCGCGACGGCGAAGTGTTCTGGTGCACCGCCGACGTCGGCTGGGTCACCGGCCACAGTTACATCGTCTACGGCCCGTTGGCCAACGGCGCGACCACCCTGATCTTCGAAGGCGTGCCGAGCTACCCGAGCACTTCGCGCTTCTGGCAGGTGATCGACAAACACCACGTCAACATCTTCTACACCGCGCCCACCGCCCTGCGCGCGCTGATGCGCGAAGGTGCCGGGCCGTTGCAGGAAACGTCGCGCGCAAGCCTCAGACTGCTCGGCAGTGTCGGTGAGCCGATCAACCCGGAAGCGTGGGAATGGTATTTCAATGTGGTCGGCGAGCAGCGCTGCCCGATTGTTGATACCTGGTGGCAGACCGAAACCGGCGGCATCATGCTCAGCCCGCTGGTCAGCGCACAGCGGATCAAACCGGGTTGCGCCACACAGCCGATGTTTGGCGTGCAACCGGTGCTGCTCGACGAGCACGGCAAGGAAATCAAAGGCGCCGGCAGCGGCGTGCTGGCGATCAAGTCGAGTTGGCCGGCGCAGATCCGCAGCGTCTACGGCGACCCGCAACGGATGGTCGACACCTATTTCAAACCCTACCCCGGCTATTACTTCACCGGTGACGGCGCACGCCGCGACGAGGACGGCGATTACTGGATCACCGGGCGCATCGACGACGTGATCAACGTCTCCGGCCACCGCATCGGCACCGCCGAAGTGGAAAGCGCGCTGGTGCTGCACGACAGCATCGCCGAAGCCGCCGTGGTCGGTTACCCGCACGATGTCAAAGGCCAGGGCATCTACGCCTTCGTTACACCCATGAACGGCGCCGAGCCGAGCGATGAGCTGAAGAAGGAACTGCTGGCCCACGTCAGCAAGGAGATCGGCAGCTTTGCCAAACCGGACCTGATCCAATGGGCGCCGGCCTTGCCGAAAACCCGTTCAGGCAAGATCATGCGGCGCATCTTGCGCAAGATCGCCTGCAACGAACTCGACAGCCTCGGCGACACCTCGACCCTGGCCGACCCGAGCGTAGTCCAGGGTTTGATCGACAAGCGCCTCAATCAGTAACATCCGTGGCGCGGTCAACCGGCCGCGCCCGTCCACCACCAATGAGTTGTCATGGAATTCATCCGCAGCCGTATCGAAAACCAACTCATGAGCCTGACCGGGCTGTCCCTCGGTCAACTCGACCTGGAAAACCCCAAGGGCGATCCTGGGCTGTTCGGCCCGGACTCGATCAGCTGGCAAGTCCATGGCGATTTCAGCAGCATGCTGATCGGCGGCATCAGCGCGTTGTTGCTGCAAGCCCTGCATCCGTTGGCGCTGGCCGGGGTCTGGGATCATTCGAATTTTCGTCAGGACATGCTCGGCCGTCTGCGTCGCACCAGCCAGTTTGTCTCCGGCACCACGTTTGGCTCACGCCGCGACGCCGAATGGCTGATCGAAAAAGTGCGCACCATTCACCTGCAAGTGGTCGGCACCGCGCCGGATGGCCGACCGTATGCGGCCAGCGATCCGGACCTGCTGACGTGGGTGCATGTGGCCGAGGTCAGTCACTTTCTTGCCGCGCATCTGCGTTACCGCAACCCGAATTTGTCTGGGGCGGATCAGGATCGCTATTACGCGGAAATCGCCGTGGTCGCCGAGCGCCTGGGTGCGCGGGATGTGCCGAAATCGCGGCAAGCCGTGGCCGACTATCTGCAACGCATGCGCCCGCAATTGCTCTGTGATGAGCGCAGCCGCGAAGTTCTGCGCCTGCTGCTCGACGCCCCGGCACCGAGCGTGCTGGCCCGTCCGTTTGGCGACCTGATGATGAAGGCCGGCATCGATCTGCTGCCGGATTGGGCCAGCGACCTGTTCGGCATACGACAGAATCCGCTGCAACGCCAGCTGATCCGCGCCAGCGTCAAACGCAGTGCGCCGATGCTGCGCTGGGCGATGCGCAACGGTTCGGTGCAGCGGGCAAAGCGGCGGATGGGTTTGCTCACCTGATCCATACACAGAACCCTGTGGCGAGGGAGCTTGCTCCCGCTGGGTTGCGCAGCGACCCTCGGAATGTTGCGAGCGCTTCGCACTCGAGCGGGAGCAAGCTCCCTCGCCACAGATCTGCGCAATGCCTCAGGGCATCGGTAACTGCTAAACTCCCGCGCCTCAATTCTCACCAGCAAGGCGCACGCATGTCTTCCTTGAATCAGGCGCTGCGCGCCGCCCTCGATAAACGCCAGGATCTGCTCGCCGAGCTGCACAGCCAGGGCACTGATTGCTATCGGCTGTTCCACGGCAGCCAGGAAGGCGCCGGTGGTCTGACCGTCGACCGCTATGGCCCGCAACTGCTGGTGCAAAGTTTTCATCAGACGCTGGAGCGTGACGACCTGCTGCAACTGCACGCCATGGTCAATCAGACCCTGGGCTTTGACACCCTGCTGGTCTACAACGACCGCTCCCGGGGCAACTCGCGCATCGACCGCGAAGACAATGTCTACAAAGCCGACGACGCCGCGCTGGCGGATCTGGTCGGTCACGAATGGGGCCTGAACTATCGCGTGCGCGGGCGGCATGCCGGGCAGGATCCGCTGCTGTTCCTCGACCTGCGCAACACTCGCGGCTGGGTCAAGGATCACGCCAAGGGTAAAAGTGTGCTCAACCTCTTTGCCTACACCTGCGGTGTCGGCCTGAGTGCTGCTGCCGGTGGCGCGCGCGAGGTGTGCAATCTGGATTTCGCTGAAGGCAATCTGGCGGTCGGCCGGGAAAACGGTCTGCTCAATCCGCAGTTGCCCGAGATGCAATTTATCCAGTCCGATTACTTCCCGGCGATCCGTCAGCTCGCCGGGCTGCCGATCAGCCAACGGCGCGGGCAGAAACTGCCGAGCTATCAGCGCCTCGAACAGCGCCAATACGATCTGGTGCTGCTTGACCCGCCGGCCTGGGCCAAGAGCGCTTTCGGCACCGTCGATCTGCTGCGCGACTATCAGAGCCTGCTCAAACCGGCGCTGCTGACCACCGCTGACAACGGCGTGCTGATCTGCTGCAACAACCTGGCAAAAGTCAGCATGGACGACTGGCGTGAACAGGTTCTGCGTTGCGCCGAGAAAGCCGGGCGACCGGTGCGCGAATGGAGCGTGATGACCCCGGGCGCGGACTTCCCGTCGCTGGATCAACAGCCACCGCTGAAAACCCTGATCCTGCAGCTGTAACCCCCCCTGCGGGACTCAATGTGGGAGCGAGCTTGCTCGCGAAGGCGGCGTGTCAGTCAGCATATTTCTCGACTGATCCACCGCTTTCGCGAGCAAGCTCGCTCCCACAGTGTCTTGGTCCTACAGAACAATCTGAACAATCCTGCCCCCCACGATGTACTTCGGAACCAGAATCGCGTGCCATACTCCAAGGCACTCCGATTCAGACAGATGAAGCCGCACATGCCCAAAGGATTGATTCGCGCGATTGGCGCCTTGTTGACTGCTCTGGCCCTCTACAGCCTGCTGGGGTTTCTGATTTTGCCGGGCATCGCCCTGCGTATCGCCAACCAGCAACTGGCGAACTACGCCACGGTGCCTGCGCATATCCAGCGCATCGAACTCAATCCGTTCAGCCTTGAAGTTAGCCTGTGGGGGCTGGTCGTCGGTGAGCCGGGCAAGGAGCAAGTCGGCTTCGAGCGGCTGTACGCCAATCTGCAACTCGACAGCCTGTGGACCAAGGCGCTGCATCTGGCTGATATCGAGCTGGACAAGCCCAAGACCGAAATCCTCTTTGCCAAGGACGGCCAGCTCAATCTGCTGGGCCTGTTCAAGATTCCCGCCAGCGAGCCGACCCCGGCCGATCCGAATGCCAAGCCGTTCCCGCTGCGCATCGACCGCATTCAACTGGCCGGCGGCAACGTGCATTTCCAGGACGCCCGGCCGAGCGAGCCCATCGAGTTTCTCTACGACAAGCTCGATTTCGAGCTGAAAAACCTCAGCACTCTGCCCGAAGACAATGCCGACATGACCCTGGTGGCTGCCGGCCCGGCCGGTGGGCAGATCGACTGGAAGGGCAACTTCAGCCTGATCCCGTTCACCTCCGAAGGCACACTGAAAGTCACCGACGGCAAGATGAAGTCATTCTGGCCCTACGTGCGTGACGCCGTGCCGCTGGTGCTCGAAGACGGTGTGATCAATCTCAGCACCGAATACAAACTCAATCTGTCGAAAGAAACCGAGCTGCTGCTGAACAACATCGCAGTGAGTGTCGCGCCGTTCGCGATCAAGGCGCCGGACGGCCGCCCGCTGGCAAAACTTGAACGCCTCGACGTCAGCGAGACGTCGCTGGACCTGGCCAAACAGCAAGTGGTGGTCGGCAAGATCCGCAGCAACAAACTGGAAACCTGGGCCGCGCTCGAAGCCGATGGTCAGCTCGACTGGCAGAAACTGTTCGCCAGCCAGCCATCGAAACCTGCCGCCAAGGCCGCCGCCGAACCCAAGACCACTCCGGCCGCCGCCGACTCGCCGAAAGAACCGGCGGCGCCGAGCAAGCCCTGGCAAGTGCTGCTCAAAGACGTACAGCTACGCAACTACACCGTGCATCTCGCCGACCGTTCGGCCAACCCGCCCGTGGCACTGGATGTCACCCCGCTGAATATCGACCTGCAGGATTTCGACAGCCTCAACGGCTCGCCTTTCAAGGTCAGGCTCGACAGCGGTCTGGGCAAACAAGGCAAGATCAACGCCGATGGCGTGGTCAACCTCGCGCCGGTCACCGCCCAACTCAACGTGAAAACCCAGGACATCGACCTGCGCGTCGCGCAGTCCTACATCAATCCGTTCATTCGCCTTGAGCTGCGCAGCGGCATGCTCGGCAGTGATCTCAAGGTCAACCTCAAGAGCACCGCCCCCCTGGCACTCGGCGTGACCGGCCGTGCGCAGATCGATCAACTGCACACCCTCGACACCCTGAAAACCCGCGACTTCCTCAAGTGGCAGCAGGTGGTGGTTGAAGGCATCAACTATCAACACGGTGACAGCCTGTCGATCGACAAGGTCAACCTGTTCCAGCCGTATGCGCGCTTCATGATCAACGATGACCGCACCACCAACATCGACGATCTGCTCATCCCGCAGCCCGCTGACAATGGCGCGAAACCCGCAGCGGCGAAACCGGCCAGCAAAGACAAGCCGCTGGGCATTCACATCGGCGCGATTGCGATCAACGACGGTTCGGCCAACTTCGCCGATTTCAGCCTGACGCCAAACTTCGCCACCGCGATCCAACAGCTCAACGGCCAGATCGGCACCATCGACAGCCGTCAGGCGAAACCGGCCAGCGTCGACATCAAGGGCAAGGTCGACCGCTATGCCCCGGTGACCATCAAAGGTGCGGTCAACCCGTTCGACCCGATGGCCAGCCTCGATATCGCCACCAGTTTCAAACGCGTCGAGCTGACCACTCTTACTCCGTATTCCGGCAAGTTCGCCGGTTACCGCATCCGAAAGGGCCGGCTCAACCTCGACCTGCATTACCTGATCACCAAGGGCCAGTTGAAGGCTGAAAACAAAGTGGTGGTCGAGCAACTGCAACTCGGTGAGAAAGTCGACAGCCCGGATGCCGTGAGCTTGCCGTTGAAACTGGCGATTGCCCTGCTCAAGGACGTCGATGGCAAGATCTCCATCGAGCTGCCGGTGACCGGCGACCTCAACAACCCGCAGTTCAGCGTGATGCCGATTGTCTGGCAGACCTTGCGCAACCTGATCGTCAAGGCTGCCGCCGCACCGTTCAAGATGATTGGCGGGCTGATCAACGGTGGCGGCTCTGAAGACCTCGGTACCGTGTCCTTTGCTGCGGGCTCCAGTGACCTGAGCAAGGACGCCGAGTCGGCGCTGGACAAACTGTCCAAGGCCCTAAAGGAACGTCCGGCCCTGCGTCTGGAAATCGAAGGCACTGCCGCACAGAGCAGCGACGGTCCGTTGATCGCCGAACAGCGTCTGGAGCGCGAATACCAGTACAACTACTACAAGATGCTCCAGCGTCGGGGCGACAAGGTGCCGGCGCAAGCGTCCCTGCTGCAAGTGCCGGAGAGCGAGAAAGGCCCGCTGCTTGAAGGCATCTACCGTACCCGTCTGAAAACCCAGCCACCGGCCGAATGGAAAGATCTGGGCAAGGAAGAACGCACGGCGAAAATGCGTGATGGTGTGATCAAGTTCTGGAGTTCCAGCGATGTGCTGCTGCGGCAGTTGGGTCAGGAACGCGCCAGCAGCATCAAGGACTATCTGGTCGACAAAGGTCAGTTGGCGGATGACCGGGTGTACTTCATCGATGCCAATCTGGGCGAAGCCGAGAGCGATGGCCGGGTCGTGACGCAAATGCACCTGGACGCCGAATGATGAACCGCAAATGGCTGGTTGCGCTGACACTGCTGCTCGCCGCCAGCCCGACACTGGCCTCCGATACGCTGCGCTGTGGCAGCCAACTGGTCAGCCTCGGCGACCGCGCCAGTGAGGTGCTGCAAAAGTGTGGCGAACCGGTCAGCCGCGACGTCCTCGGCTACAAGCGCAGCGCCAACCGCCGCGAAGAATTTCACGTCGAGGAATGGACCTACGGCCCGAGCAACGGCATGTACCAGTACCTACGCTTTGAAGGCAATCGCCTGCGGCAGATCAACAGCAAACGCGGTAATTAATTCCCCCCTGTAGGAGTGAGCCTGCTCGCGATAGCGGTGTGTCAGTCAGCAGATTTCTCCATCTGACACACCGCTATCGCGAGCAGGCTCACTCCTACAATTGTTTTGTGGTGCCCCTGAAATAGAACAGGCCCCGACACAAGTGCCGGGGCCTGTAATGGTCACATCCGTGTGACCGTTCGCATGAACTCTAAAGTTGCGGCAGACGTATTGCTCGGCCCGTCTGTCGCGTCTTCTCCCGGTCCAAGCGAGAAGTCATGCCTTACTCGGCTTTCAGGCCGTCAGCGGAAACCGCTTTGACGCCTTTGATTTTCTTGGTGATGTTCACCGCGGTGGTTTTCTGAGCTTCGGTGACAGCGACGTCAGAAGACAGGGAAACCACACCTTTGTTGGTTTCGACTTTGATGTCGGTACCAGGAATGCCTTTTTCGGTTACCAGGTCGCTTTTGACTTTGGTAGTGATCCAGGTATCGGAAGTAGCTTCTTTAGCCTTGGTCATTTCACCAGCAGCCAGAGTCATTGGAGCCTGAGTAGCCTGGGTGGATTGTGCAAAGGCACCGGAAGCCATGGTCAGGGTCAGCGCGGTAGCAGCAGCGGCAGTGATAGCGAACTTCTTCATACGAGTAACTCCTGTTTTTCTGGAAAGTCTGCTGGATTACTTGTCAGCAGGGTTACCGAGGTAGTTGCGAACGTTGTGCCAACTTTTTAAAAGATACAAAATCTATATAAATCAACATCTTACAGATAATGGAAAATTCCGGATTCATGCAAAATGCATGATTCGGGGAATATTCACTTGCAAGTTGCGGTTTTTTGGAAAGTTCCTAAGGCGCTGAAATTATTGAGACTTTTATTTTCACCGAATAAAGAAAAATGCCCTGCGTGGCAGGGCATTCGTACATCACGCGCTAGCGATCAAGTACCGCTGGCGGTACAGCCTTTTGGCGAATAATCCGCATTAACAGTAGTGGCACAGGTCCACACACCAGAGGTATTACCCGTAGCAGCGCCCGAACGGGTAAGCGTGATGGTTTTGCCCAGTACCGGACCCGGAGCGTTGAGCAGCGTGCAGCTGATGCTGCCCGCCCCCGTCGCCGCTGTGCCTGTAACCGCGACCGTACAGTTGGAGGTGGTGGCTGTACCGCCATTCACAGCATTTATATCCGGAGCGGTACCTTGATTGATGGTGTCCTCGAACGGCACCTTCATCGCACTGATCTCCGCCAGCCCCGCAGTCACTTTTGACCGCGCCTGATACTTCGAATACTGCGGCAAGGCGATGGTTGCCAGGATGCCGATGATCGCGACGACGATCAGCAGCTCGATCAGAGTGAAACCTTGTTGTTTTTTCATAGACACGCTCCATGCATGAGTCGAAATCTCATGATCTGAAAGAGACGCAGCATAGGCCATGCCAATGCCTTCCAGGCCCCGTCCATTGGGCGCAAAGCGTGTGCGATGTCATTTCCTACAACCTGCAACCGCACTATCTGACACTTTTTGTCACCTGTACCGGGGGTGTTTGGCGCTGTCACTTGACTAGGCTATAAGTCATGAACTGTCAGCATCCGGAATCCCCATGAATGACATCGCTCTGAGCGGTCTGGCCAAGCAATTGGTGCAGGCCGAACTGCTTACGGAAAAAAGCGCCCAGCAGGCCTGGCAACAGGCGCAGCGCAATCGGCTGTCGCTGGTCAGCTACCTGGTGCAGAACAAACTGGTGAAGAGCTCACAGGTGGCCGAGATCGCTTCCGAGCATTTCGGCATGGCCTTCATGGACCTCAATTGCCTCGACAAGGAAACCCAGCCCAAAGGCCTGGTCAGTGAAAAACTGGTGCGCCAGCACCACGCCCTGCCCTTGTGGCGGCGTGGCAACAAACTGTTCGTGGGTATTTCCGACCCGAGCAATCATCAGGCGATCAATGACATTCAGTTCAGCACCGGACTGAGCACCGAAGCCATTCTGGTGGAGGACGACAAGCTCACTGATGCCATCGAGAAATTCTTCGACACTCACGCCAGTGGTCTCGAAGACATGGCCGACGTCGATCTCGACGGCGTGGATGTCGAGTCCGTCGACGACAGCCGCCAGGATGCCATTGGCGGCCTCGACGCCGACGACGCGCCGGTCGTGCGCTTCGTGCACAAGATGCTGCTCGACGCGATCAAGAGTGGCTCTTCCGACCTGCACTTCGAACCTTACGAGAAAAATTTCCGGGTGCGGGTGCGCACCGACGGCATCCTGCGCGAGGTGGCCAAACCGCCGATCCAGTTGGCCGGGCGAATCGCCGCACGCCTGAAAGTCATGGCCAGCCTGGATATCTCGGAACGGCGCAAACCGCAGGACGGGCGGATCAAGATGCGCCTGTCGAAGACCAAGTCGATCGACTTTCGGGTCAACACCCTGCCGACCTTGTGGGGCGAGAAAGTGGTGATCCGGATTCTCGACCCGTCCAGCGCGCAGATCGGCATCGATGCATTGGGTTACGAGCCGGCGCAGAAAGAGCTGTACATGGCAGCACTCAAGCAGCCGCAGGGCATGATTCTGGTGACCGGGCCTACCGGGTCGGGGAAAACTGTATCGCTGTACACCGGCCTGAATATCCTCAACACCGTCGACATCAACATTTCCACTGCCGAAGACCCGGTGGAAATCAACATGGAAGGCATCAACCAGGTCAACGTCAATCCGAAACAGGGGCTGGATTTTGCTCAGGCCCTGCGTTCGTTTCTGCGGCAGGACCCGGACGTGATCATGGTCGGGGAAATCCGCGACCTGGAAACCGCCGAGATCGCGATCAAGGCCGCGCAGACCGGCCACCTGGTGCTGTCCACGCTGCACACCAACAGCGCCGCAGAAACCCTGACCCGTCTGCACAACATGGGTATTCCCGGGTTCAACATCGCCACCTCGGTGAGCCTGATCATTGCCCAGCGCCTGGCGCGCAAGCTGTGCAGCCACTGCAAGAAACCGATCGAAATCCCTCGCGAGACATTGATCAGGGAAGGTTTCCCGCCGGAACAGATCGGCAGTTTCACGATCTATGAGCCGGTCGGTTGCGACCTCTGCAACGGCGGCTACAAGGGCCGCGTGGGGATTTATGAAGTGGTGAAGAACACCCCCGAGCTGCAACGGCTGATCATGGCCGAAGGCAACTCGCTGGAAATCGACAGCCAGATGCGTCGCGACGGCTTCGACGACCTGCGCACCTCCGGCCTGCACAAGGCCATGCAAGGCATCACCAGCCTGGAAGAAATCAACCGGGTCACCAAGGACTGAACATGGCGGTCAAGGCAGCGAAAATCAGCATCTACGCCTGGGAAGGCACGGATCGCAAAGGCAGCAAGGTCACGGGCGAGTTGAGCGGGCAGAACCCCGCGCTTATCAAGGCCCAACTGCGCAAGCAGGGGATCAACCCGGGCAAGGTGCGCAAGAAATCCACCTCTTTGCTCAGCCTCGGCAAACGCATCAAAGCCCAGGACATCGCCCTGTTCACCCGGCAGATGGCAACCATGATGAAGGCCGGCGTACCACTGCTGCAGTCGTTCGACATCATCGGCGAAGGCTTCGACAACCCGGCGATGCGCAAACTGGTGGACGAGGTGAAGCAAGAGGTGGCGGCCGGCAACAGCTTCGCCGCGGCCCTGCGCAAGAAGCCGCAGTATTTCGATGAGCTGTATTGCAACCTGGTGGATGCCGGCGAGCAATCCGGCGCCCTCGATACGTTGCTTGAGCGGGTCGCGACCTATAAGGAAAAGAGCGAAGCACTCAAGGCCAAGATCAAGAAAGCCCTGACCTACCCCAGCGCCGTGGTGCTGGTGGCAATGGTCATTACCGGGATTCTGCTGGTAAAAGTGGTGCCGCAGTTTCAGTCGGTATTTTCCGGTTTCGGTGCTGAACTGCCGGCCTTTACCCTGATGGTAATCAGTATCTCGGAGTTCATGCAGCAATGGTGGTGGGCGGTGCTTGGAGCACTGATTGCAGCGGTGTTCGGCATCCGTCATGCGTTGAAGAAATCCCAGGCATTGCGCGACCGCAAAGACACCTGGCTGCTGAAACTGCCGCTGGTGGGGACGCTGATGTACAAGTCGGCGGTGGCGCGATTCGCTCGCACCCTGTCGACCACCTTCGCCGCAGGCGTGCCATTGGTGGAGGCACTGGATTCGGTGGCAGGCGCCACCGGCAACGTGGTGTTCAAACGTGCCGTGCTGCGTATCCGCCAGGACGTCGCCACCGGCATGCAGCTGAATTTCTCGATGCGCAGCACCGGCGTCTTCCCCAACATGGCGGTGCAGATGACCGCCATCGGTGAGGAGTCGGGTGCGCTGGACGACATGCTCGACAAGGTCGCCGGTTTTTATGAGGAGGAAGTGGATAACATGGTCGACAACCTCACCAGCCTGATGGAGCCGTTCGTCATGGTGGTGCTCGGGGTCATCGTCGGCGGGCTGGTCGTGGCCATGTACCTGCCGATCTTCCAACTCGGCTCAGCGATCTGACATGCCTATCGACGAACTTTTCAGTCTGTATCCGCTGGCCTTTGTGTGCACTGCCCTGTTGCTGGGTCTGGTGGTCGGCAGTTTTCTCAACGTGCTGGTCTGGCGTCTGCCGAAAATGCTCGAGCGCGACTGGCGCCAGCAGGCCCAGGACGTCCTCGGCCTGCCGAGCGAAACCCCACTGCCGACCTACAACCTGATGCTGCCGCACTCCGAATGCCCGCATTGCGGCCACCGGATTCGGGCGTGGGAAAACATTCCGCTGCTCAGCTACCTGTTGCTGCGCGGGCGCTGCTCCGCGTGTGCCGCACCGATCAGCAAACGCTATCCCCTGACCGAACTGGCCTGCGGCCTGCTTTCGGCATTTGTCGCCTGGCATCTGGGGTTCGGCTGGTCGGCCGGCCTGTTGATCGTCCTCACCTGGGGGCTGCTGGCGATGAGCCTGATCGACACCGAACATCAGCTGCTACCCGATGTGCTGGTGTTGCCGTTGTTGTGGCTGGGGCTGATCGTCAACAGCTTCGGGCTGTTTGTCTCGCTGCACGCGGCGCTGTGGGGCGCGGTGGCCGGCTACATGGCGCTGTGGTCGGTGTTCTGGCTGTTCAAGCTGCTGACCGGCAAGGACGGCATCGGTCATGGCGATTTCAAGCTGCTGGCGCTGCTCGGCGCCTGGGGTGGCTGGCAGATTCTGCCGCTGACGATCCTGCTGTCGTCGCTGGTGGGGGCGATTGTCGGGGTGATTCTGCTGCGCCTGCGTGAGCAGAAAACCTCGACGCCGATCCCCTTCGGCCCGTATCTGGCAATTGCCGGCTGGATTGCCTTGCTCTGGGGTGGTCAAATAACCGACTTCTATTGGCAGTTTGTCGGTTTGAAATGAATACCCCTGTGGAAAAACCCTGGATTCTCGGCCTGACCGGCGGCATCGGCAGCGGTAAAAGCGCCGCTGCCCAGCACTTCATCGATCTCGGGATCCATGTGGTCGACGCCGATCACGCAGCGCGCTGGGTGGTCGAGCCGGGGCGTCCGGCACTGGCGAAGATTGCCGAACACTTCGGGCCCGGCGTCCTGCAAGCCAATGGCACGCTGGACCGTGCGGCCCTGCGCAAATTGATCTTTGAAGTGCCGGAGGAACGCCGCTGGCTCGAAGCCTTGCTGCATCCGTTGATCGCCGAGGAAATCGCTCACCATCTGGCGCTGGCAAAATCGCCTTATGCGATTCTGGTGTCGCCGCTGCTGATCGAATCCGGGCAATACGCGATGACCCAGCGCATCCTGGTGATCGACGCCCCGCAACAACTGCAGATCGAACGCACCTTGCAGCGTGATCAGACCAGCGAACAGCAGGTCCAGGCGATCCTCAAGGCCCAGTCGAGCCGCGAAGACCGCGTGAGCCGTGCCGATGATGTGGTGGTCAACGACCGCGACCTCGCCTGGCTGCACAGCGAGGTCGAGCGCCTGCATCACTTTTACCTGACTTTATCCGGAGGCCAAGCATGAGCCCAATCCCAACCGTTGACTGCCCAACCTGCGGCGCCCCCGTGGAATTCACCCCAGAGAACAAATTCCGCCCATTCTGCTCCGATCGCTGCAAGCTGATCGACCTCGGCGCCTGGGCGTCCGAAGAGCACAAGATTCCGGTCGCCCCGGATGCCGAAGACGAAATGTTCTCCGGCGATTTCGACCCGCGTCACTGAACGGGATCAGGGCCGCATGAAGCCGTAGTCCTGATCGTCGTCGAGGTTTTCCGCGAGAAAGCGCAACTCGTCGGCCAGGTCTTCGGCGTTGCGCACCGTCTTGCTCTGCTGCACCACCGCGCTGAGCAAGGCGCGCAGACTCAGGCCCGGATCGAAACCGACCTCCAGCGCCATGTCCAGACTCTGCCGCGTCTCCTGCCTCGCCCACTCGTACACACTCATGCCGCTGCTCCTGAAGGAATTTGGCCGAGCATGAAATGCCGCGCGGGTAGCGGATTTGATGTGGATCAAGACTTGGGATCGTCGTCCTTCCACGGCGCCGAAAGGTAGCGGGTGCGGTTGAAGGTTTCCAGCCACTCGGGGCTGAACACCACCAGCGCGCTGATCACCATGCCGTTGATGAACGCTTCGGGAAAGATCAGCAGCCACAGGTAGCCGACAAAATCTTCCAGCCATTCCGGCATGGCGAACAGACCGTCGTACCATAGCAGGCCCAGACTCAGCGTCAGACACAGCAATGCGGACAACGCCGCCGCGAAGAACCCGGAACAGAAGATATACACGAACGGATTACGCGGCTGCGCGCGCTCGACGAGGATCGCCACGCATTCGGTGATCAACACCGGCAACAGGATCAGCAGCGTACCGTTGACTCCGACTGCCGCCAGATCCTGACGCCCGAGCAGCACCAGCCCAAGTTGCGCCACCAGCCCGCCGATGATTGCCAGCGGCCAGTCAAGCAACAACGTCACCGCGGTCATGCCGATGAAGTGATAGGAAACCCCGGTGTCGAAATCCCTGCGCACCAGCCACAGCAGAAACAAGGCGAACACGGTGCCGAACAGCAGATGCTGACGACGACTGTCGCTGAACAACTCGACCCACGGCGCACGACAGATCGCCCACAACAGCACCGGCAGGTAAATCAGCCAGCCGAGTGTCAGGCTCGTCGAGGACAGCAGTTCTGCACCGATCATGAATCCCTTACCTTCTCCATGGGTTTGATTCCTTCATCGGAGTCTACACCGCCCTCTTCCGGGCATCAGCCGATGCAAAGCTTTCTGCTTGTCGCATTTGAACGCTAAGCTTGGCCTATGGATGACTCAGATTACCTACGCCTGCTGACCATTGCGGCCGAGCAAGCCAACGCGTTCCTGTCCAATGCCCGCAAATGGGAGCGTGAGCGTTGGGTCTGCCAGCGCCTGCTGCAAGGCTTGAACATCCCTTACCGCGCCGATGAGTTCGCCCCCGCCGGCGAACCGCCGGACGTGCTGTTTCGTGATGCCAATTTCGAAGTGTTCTTCGTTCTCGATGAAGGTCGCCGGCTCAACGACGAATGGCGCGACGAACTGCAGCGCCGGCGCAGTGCGTTTTCCCTCAGCCAGTTGGTGCGGCGTGAAGCCAAGCCACGGCGGATCCCGGCCAATGAGTTCTTGCTGCGACTGGCGCCGACCTTGCGCAAAAAAGCACACAACTACAAGGAACGCGGCATGGATCTGGGCGAACTGGACATCATCGCCTTCGCCAGTCTCAAGCGCGAGGTGCTGGACCTCAACAGCCATTTTCCACCGCCGACCGAGTATCTGCGTCAGGGCTGGCGCTCGCTGTCGCTGGTCGGCCCGACGTTCGCCCGGGTGCTGTTCGCCCATCCCGATGCGCCGGACTTTCTGCGCAGCAACCTCGGTCGCAGCATCGTCTTCGATGTCGGGATCAGCCTGTGACGCCGCTGCAGCAGTTGATCGCCGACGTGCCGCAGAGCGGCCGCGTTCGCTGGATCGGCGTGCGCCCCGAGTCTCGCGGGCCGATGATCGAGCTTGACGCCGTCGAGGCACGGCTCGAAGCGGGATTGACCGGCGATCACGCCCGCCCGGGTGTACGCAACGCGCGGCAAGTGACGTTGATTCAGTTCGAACACCTGGCCGTGATCAACGCACTGATGGGCCGACCTGCCGATCAACCCGTGAGGCCTGAAGACCTGCGGCGCAATCTGGTCATCAGCGGTATCAATCTGTTTAGTCTCAAAGGTCGGCGCTTTCGCATCGGTCAGGCAATATTCGAGACCACCGGCTGGTGTCAGCCCTGTGCGCGCCTGCAAAACAACCTTGGCCCCGGCACCTTTCAAGCCGTGCGCGGGCATGGCGGAATTACCGCGCGGGTGTTACAAAGCGGGATCATTCGCCTCGACGACGGTGTTTCTGTCGAACCGGTTCCGGCCAGTGGCTATGCTGCATTCAACCCGGGTTAAAAACCGCTGTAGCTTCCCCACCTTCAGCAACGTCTACCTGACGAGGCCTTTATGACCAGCCGCCTGAACCCCGAAGACCAGAAGCATGTCGAAGAGTACCTGCAGTTGTCCCAACACCGTGTCGAGCGCCGGCCTTTCCGGCCGTGGATGCTCCTGGTGCTGGTGCTGGCAGTGACCATTGGTCTGGGCTTGCTGAGCCGACTTATCAGTTACCTGACGCTATGAGCAGCATTGCGCTCGCGAAGGTGATTGCACCGATTTCCTTTAAAAACCTTGCGAGTTATCCCCATGTCCCATCGTATTGTTATTGTAGGCGGCGGCGCCGGCGGTCTGGAGTTGGCTACCCGTCTGGGTAAGACCCTGGGCAAGCGTGGCACGGCCAGTGTGATGCTGGTCGACGCGAACCTCACGCACATCTGGAAGCCCCTGCTGCACGAAGTGGCCGCCGGATCGCTGAACTCTTCCGAAGACGAACTCAACTATGTTGCCCAGGCGAAATGGAACCACTTCGAGTTCCAGCTGGGGCGCATGAGCGGGCTTGATCGCGCGCAGAAGAAAATCCAGCTGGCGGCCACCTACGACGAAAACGGCGTGGAACTGGTTCCCGCCCGTGAAGTGCAGTACGACACGCTGGTAATCAGCGTCGGCAGCACCACCAACGATTTCGGCACCCAGGGCGCAGCGCAGCACTGCCTGTTCCTCGACACCCGCAAACAGGCCGAGCGCTTCCACCAGCAGTTGCTCAACCATTACCTGCGCGCGCATGCCGGGCAGACCGATGTGGTCGAACAGATCAGCGTGGCGATCGTCGGTGCCGGCGCCACGGGCGTCGAGCTGGCCGCAGAACTGCACAACGCGGCGCACGAGCTGGCGGCCTATGGCCTGGACCGGATCAAACCGGAAAACATGCACATCACCTTGATCGAAGCCGGCCCACGGGTGTTGCCAGCCCTGCCGGAGCGCATCAGTGGCCCGGTGCACAAGACTCTGGAGAAACTCGGGGTCAATGTGATGACCAACGCATCTGTCAGCGAAGTGACCGCCGACAGCCTGATCACTGCCGACGGCAACGAGATCAAGGCCAGCCTGAAAGTCTGGGCAGCGGGGATTCGCGCACCGGGTTTCCTCAAGGACATCGACGGTCTGGAAACCAACCGCATCAATCAACTGCAAGTGCTGCCGACGTTGCAGACCACCCGCGACGAAAACATTTTCGCCTTCGGTGACTGCGCCGCCTGCCCGCAGCCGGGTTCGGATCGCAACGTGCCGCCGCGTGCACAAGCCGCGCACCAACAGGCATCGCTGCTGGCCAAGTCACTGAAGCTGCGCATCGAGGGCAAAACCCTGCCGGAGTACAAATACACCGACTACGGCTCGCTGATTTCGCTGTCGCGTTTTTCGGCTGTGGGTAACTTGATGGGTAACCTGACCGGCAGCGTGATGCTGGAGGGCTGGCTGGCGCGGATGTTCTACGTGTCGCTGTATCGCATGCACCAGATGGCGCTGTACGGGCCGTTCCGTACGGCAATGCTGATGCTGGGCAGCAAGATCGGTCGCGGCACCGAGCCACGCCTGAAGCTGCATTGATTTAAAAACGGTGGGAGCGGGCTTGCTCGCGAAGGGGTCGTATCATTCAACATTCATGTCGACTGATACACCGCTTTCGCGAGCAAGCTCGCTCCCACATTTTTTTCTGCGGTGCGGCGAAGTTTTTCATGGGCAAAAAAAATCCCCGTATCTTTCGATACGAGGATTTTCAATATGGTCGGGGTAAGGGGATTCGAACTCCTGACATCCTGCTCCCAAAGCAGGCGCGCTACCGGACTGCGCTATACCCCGGTAAAAAAAGGCGACCTTTCAAAGATCGCCTTCTTCGATCAGCGCTTTTGGCCTCTGATCTTAAGATTCGATCCCAGCGCTAACTGGTTTCAAAAATGGTGGGTCGTGTGGGATTCGAACCTACGACCAATTGGTTAAAAGCCAACTGCTCTACCAACTGAGCTAACGACCCAAAAATGGTCGGGGTAAGGGGATTCGAACTCCTGACATCCTGCTCCCAAAGCAGGCGCGCTACCGGACTGCGCTATACCCCGGCTTGAAATTGGCTCCGTGACCAGGACTCGAACCTGGGACCCAATGATTAACAGTCATTTGCTCTACCGACTGAGCTATCACGGAACTACATATTTCAATTTACAACGGTGAAACTTGAAGCTTCTCGACACCGTTTTCGCATCGCTGCGTTCGTGTGTCTGAGGCGCGCTATTCTACAACCTAGAACACCTCTGTCAACCCCCTAAATTGCTTTCAAGTTAATGATTTGCAACTTATTTCAGTTTTCAACCCAGTGGGTTGAAACGCTGCCGGTGACTGACTGCGGGGCGCACTTTACAAGCCTTTTCCTTAGAGTTCAACAGCCTAACGAAAAAAAGGCCTCGCAAAGCGAGGCCTTCCTTATTTCATTGGCGTTTCGGCTCAGTCGAAAACGATTTCGTCGTTCACCACTTTGCCGGTTGCCGTATCGCCTGGCAGGAAATGCCCCGACAGGATCAACTGCGCCAACGGGTTTTCGATCCAGCGCTGGATCGCACGTTTGAGTGGACGTGCGCCATAGACCGGGTCGTAACCGACGGCAATCAGCTTGTCCATCGCTTCCGGGCTCAGTTCCAGCTTCAGCTCGCGCTCGGCCAGACGACTACGCAGACGGCCCAGCTGGATCTCGGTAATGCCCGCAATCTGATCCCGCGCCAATGGCTCGAAGATCACCACTTCGTCGACCCGGTTGATGAACTCCGGACGGAAGTGCGACGTCAGCGCGTCCATCACCGCTGCACGCTGCGCCTCACGGTCACCGACCAGTTCCTGGATCTGCGACGAACCGAGGTTCGAGGTCATGACGATCACGGTATTGCGGAAATCCACCGTACGCCCGTGGCTGTCGGTCAGACGGCCATCCTCCAGCACCTGCAGCAGAATGTTGAACACGTCCGGATGCGCCTTCTCGACCTCGTCCAGCAGGATCACCGAGTAAGGCTTGCGGCGTACCGCTTCGGTCAGGTAACCGCCCTCCTCGTAGCCCACGTAGCCTGGTGGTGCACCGATCAGCCGCGCCACGGAATGTTTCTCCATGAACTCGGACATGTCGATCCGCACCATCGCCTCTTCAGTATCAAAGAGGAACTCGGCCAATGCCTTGCACAGCTCGGTTTTACCGACACCGGTCGGGCCGAGGAACATGAACGAGCCACTTGGACGATTCGGATCCGCCAGCCCGGCACGCGAGCGCCGTACTGCGTTAGCGACCGCAACCACCGCTTCGTCCTGACCGATCACACGCTGGTGCAACAGGCTTTCCATCTTCATCAGCTTGTCGCGCTCGCCTTCGAGCATTTTCGACACCGGAATACCGGTCCACTTCGAAACGACTTCGGCGATTTCCTCTTCGGTCACCTTGCTGCGCAGCAACTGGTTTTCGCTCTTGCCGTGCTGGTCGACCATTTGCAGGCTGCGCTCCAGATCCGGGATCACCCCGTACTGCAATTCGGCCATGCGGTTGAGATCGCCTTTACGGCGCGCCGCTTCCAGTTCCTGACGCGACTGCTCGATCTTTTGCTGAATCTGCGCCGAACCCTGTACCTCGGCTTTTTCCGAGTTCCAGATTTCTTCCAGATCCGAGTACTCACGCTCGAGGCGGACGATTTCTTCCTGGAGTTTTTCCAGGCGCTTCATCGCCGCTTCATCGCTTTCTTTCTTCAGTGCCTGAGATTCAACCTTGAGCTGAATCAAGCGACGCTCCAGACGGTCCAGCACTTCCGGCTTGGAATCGATCTCCATGCGAATACGGCTGGCGGCCTCGTCGATCAGGTCGATGGCCTTGTCCGGCAACTGCCGGTCAGTGATGTAGCGATGGCTGAGCTTGGCCGCGGCGATGATCGCGCCGTCGGTGATCGCCACTTTGTGGTGAACCTCATAACGCTCTTTGAGGCCACGCAGAATGGCGATGGTGTCTTCCTCGCTCGGCTCGTCCACCAACACTTTCTGGAAGCGCCGCTCAAGCGCCGCATCCTTCTCTATATATTGGCGATACTCGTTGAGCGTGGTTGCGCCGACGCAGTGCAGCTCGCCGCGGGCCAGCGCCGGTTTGAGCATGTTGCCGGCATCCATCGAACCTTCGCCCTTGCCGGCGCCGACCATGGTGTGCAGCTCGTCGATGAACAGAATGATCTGCCCTTCCTGCTTCGACAGCTCATTGAGCAGCGCTTTGAGGCGTTCTTCGAACTCACCGCGATACTTGGCACCGGCAATCAGTGCGCCCATGTCCAGCGACAGCAGACGCTTGCCCTTGAGGCCGTCCGGCACTTCGCCGTTGATGATGCGCTGGGCCAGACCTTCGGCAATCGCGGTTTTACCCACACCAGGTTCGCCGATCAGCACCGGGTTGTTCTTGGTGCGACGCTGCAGTACCTGAATGGTGCGGCGGATTTCGTCGTCACGGCCGATCACCGGATCGAGCTTGCCGTCTTCGGCACGCTTGGTCAGGTCGACGGTGTATTTGTCCAGCGCCTGACGCGACTCTTCGTGGTTGGCGTCATTCACCGCCTCACCACCGCGCAGGTTGTTGATGGCGTTCTCCAGGGCTTTCTTGCTCACACCCTGGCCAAGCAGCAGCTTGCCGAGCTTGCTGTTCTCGTCCATCGCGGCGAGCAGCACCAGCTCACTGGAAATGAACTGGTCGCCCTTCTGCTGGGCCAGACGATCGGCCTGGTTGAGCAGACGCGCCAGATCCTGCGACATGTTGACGTCGCCGGTCGGGTTCTGGATTTTCGGTAATTGGTCGAGCTCTTTGGTCAGCTCTTTACGCAGGCTGTTGACGTCGAAGCCTACCTGCATCAGCAGAGGCTTGATCGAACCACCCTGCTGTTCAAGCATGGCTTGCATCAAGTGCGCCGGCTCGATGGCCGGATGATCGTGGCCAACGGCCAGGGATTGGGCGTCGGACAACGCCAATTGAAGCTTGCTGGTTAAACGGTCTATACGCATGGGGTCACCTTCCTTTTGAGCAGGCCGGACCTGAAACCATCCTGAATAAAGAAACCTGCCAGATACCACTGTAGATGCGGTCGATTCTGGAAGATTCAAGCGTCGGAGCGTTGATGCAAGTCAGACAAGTCTAGCGGGTGAGCCAGACCAGGGAGGCGAATCGACCAGTGCGCGACGCACGGCGGTAAGAAAAGAAGCGTGGATCGGTCACGGTGCAGAAACCGCCGCCATAAACCGCAGTGACACCGCGCTCAGCCAGGCGCAGGCGCGCCAGCAGGTAGATGTCGGCCATGAACTTGCCAGCATTGTGGCTAGGGACGAAGGCGGAGGCTGCTTCCGGCAATTGATTGACGAAGACTTCGCGTACCTCCGGGCCGACTTCGAAGGCTTTCGGGCCGATGGCCGGGCCGAGCCAGACCAGCATATCCGCAGGTGCGGTGTCAAAATGATCGAGCGTGGCTTCCAGTACGCCCGCCGCCAAACCGCGCCAACCGGCGTGAGCCGCCGCGACGCGAGTACCGGCACGATCACAGAACAACGCGGGCAGACAGTCTGCCGTCATGGCTGCGCAGGCAATGCCCGGCGTTGAAGTCCAGCTGGCGTCCGCCGTCGCGACGACGGACGGATCCGCAGCGGCCACGGCAATCCCGTGCACTTGCTGCAACCAGGCAGGCTTTATCGAGAAGTGTTCGGTCAGACGCCGACGATTCTCGGCGACTGCGTTCGGGCGATCATCGACATGATCGCCCAGATTGAGGCTGTCGAACGGCGCCTCGCTGACACCTCCCTCGCGGGTGGTGACACAGGCCCTGACGCTGGCCGGCGCAGGCCAGTCCGGCGTCAGCCAGTTCATCCGACGAATGCCTCGCGATCCTGCTTGAGCAGGGTCAGCAGCCAGACGAAGTCTTCCGGCAGCGGCGATTCCCAGCTCATGCGCTCACCGGTGGTCGGATGATCCAGCTCAAGGAAGCGCGCATGCAGCGCCTGGCGCGGGAAGTGCTTGAGGGATTCGACCATGGTCGGGTTCGCGGCCGGCGGAATGCGGAAACGCCCGCCGTACGCCGGGTCACCGACCAACGGGAAGTTGATGTGCGACATGTGCACGCGGATCTGGTGGGTGCGGCCGGTTTCCAGTTTGACCCGCACATGCGTGTGCGAACGGAAACGCTCCAGCACGCGGTAGTGACTGACGGCGGGCTTGCCACCCTCCATCACTGCCATGCGCTGGCGCTGCTGACCATGACGGCCGATCGGAGCGTTGATCTTGCCCCCGGCGGTCACGACACCGATCACGATGCACTCGTAGATCCGGCTGACGCTGCGGCTTTGCAGCTGGGCAACCAGTTTGGTCTGCGCCTGAATGGTCTTGGCCACCACCATCAGACCGGTGGTGTCCTTGTCCAGACGATGCACGATACCGGCGCGCGGGACATTGATGATGTCCGGCACGTGGTGCAGCAAGGCGTTGAGCAAGGTGCCATCGGCGTGACCGGCAGCCGGGTGCACCACCAGGCCCGCAGGCTTGTTGATCACCAGGATGTCGTCGTCTTCATAGACGATGTCGAGCTCGATGTCCTGGGCGATCCACTCGCCCTGGGCTTCCTGCTCGGCAGTCAGCTCAAGGATGGCACCGCCGTGCACGATGTCGCGCGGGCGGATGACCGCCCCGTCCACAGTCAGGCGACCTTCTTTGATCCAGGCGGAAAGGCGCGAGCGTGAGTGCTCAGCGAAGAGTTGGGCGGCGACTTGATCGAGGCGTTGGCCGCCCAAATCGGACGGCACCTCTGCGCGAAGTTCAATTTTATCGGACATGCTCTGACTGGGCGTCGGCACAGCCTTTGGTTTCGGCTGCGCGCTTGTGGTTAAATACGGCGTCTTTTGCCCCGAGGCTTTTCAACGGGGCGCTCATCATAACAGGACGGCCCCGCCCAAGACAGCGGCCGTCATAGGGACGCAAGCCGCCATGCAAGTGAAACACCTGCTGCTGATCGCCATCCTCGCATTGACCGCTGCTTGCTCATCGAAGGAAGTCGTAGACGAAAACCTCAGCGAAGCCGAGCTGTATCAGCAGGCTCAGACTGATCTGGACAACAACAGCTACACCAGCGCCACAGCCAAGCTGAAGGCCCTGGAGTCGCGTTATCCGTTCGGTCGCTACGCCGATCAGGCGCAGCTGGAGCTGATCTACGCCAACTACAAGAACGCCGAGCCGGAAGCTGCAAAGTCCGCCGCCGAGCGTTTCATTCGTTTGCATCCGCAGCATCCGAACGTGGATTACGCGTACTACTTGAAAGGTCTGACCTCTTTCGACCAGGACGTCGGCCTGCTGGCGCGCTTCCTGCCGCTGGACATGACCAAGCGTGACCCGGGCGCTGCCCGCGACTCGTACAACGAGTTCGCCCAGCTGACCAGCCGCTACCCGAACAGCCGCTACGCGCCGGACGCCAAGCAGCGCATGATCTACCTGCGCAACCTGCTGGCCGCCTACGAAATCCACGTAGCCGACTACTACCTGACCCGTCAGGCCTACGTCGCCGCCGCCAACCGTGGCCGTTATGTAGTGGAAAACTTCCAGGAAACCCCATCGGTCGGCGACGGCCTGGCGGTGATGACCGAGGCTTACCAGCGTCTGCACCTGGACGATCTGGCCGCCACCAGCCTGGAAACCCTGAAGCTCAACTACCCGAATCACCCGAGCCTGAAAGACGGTCAGTTCGTGCCATCGGTCGCCGAAGCCGACAACCGTTCGTTCCTGAGCAAGGCGACGCTGGGTCTGATCGAATCGCGTCCACCGCTGCCGCCGGGAGAAACCCGCGCCAACCAGGACGTGCAGAAGCAATTCCAGGACGCGAAAGACGCGATCCCGAACGAGCTCAAGCCTAAAGACGAAAACGGTGACGTGATTGAAGAAGAACATCACGAAGCCGCAGGCAACAACGATGACCGTTCGTGGTTCAGCTACATGACCTTCGGCGTGTTCGACTGATCACACCGGGCGTCACAAAAAAGGGAGATCTGCGGATCTCCCTTTTTCATTGCCGCGCATTAATAGTCTGTGCGCTTGCCGGCTCCTTGGCTAAACTGCCGAATCATTAGCCAAAAAGCCGCCCATCATGCTCCGTTTACTGTTCTGGATTGTCCTGATTTTTGCTGCGGTATGGCTGTGGCGAAAATTCAAGGCGCCCGCCGCTTCCGCCCAGTCGCCCCGCGAGCAAGACGCCGCGCCGATGGTGCGCTGCGCCCATTGCGGCGTGCACCTGCCGCGCGATCGCGCGCTGAACCTTCAGCAACAGTGGTATTGCAGCCAGGCTCACCTTGAGCAAGGCCCGGGCACCAGTGATCGCTGAGGCCGCCCACGCCGACAGTAAACAGGCGCAGCGCCTGCTGCGTCTCTATCATCTCTACCGTTTGAGCGTCGGCATCACCCTGGTGCTGTTGATCTCCAGCAACATGGACAACCGCCTGCTGACCTCGGCCGACGACGACCTGCTGCGCAGCGGCAGTTGGTTGTATCTGGTGCTGAACATTCTGCTGGTGGTGTTCCTCGAGAATACCCGCCGTCCGGCGCAGCTGTTCAGCCTGGCACTGGTCGATGTGCTGCTGCTGTGCGGTCTGTTCTACGCGGCGGGCGGCGTCGCCAGCGCCATCGGCAACCTGTTGATTGTCTCGGTGGCGATCGCCAACACCCTGCTGCGCCGGCGAATCGGTCTGCTGATTGCCGCCATCGGCGCCCTCGGCATTGTCGCTTCCAGTTTCCTGCTGGGGTTCAGCCAGCCCCTGAGTGCCAATAATTACCTGCAAGCCGGGACCCTCGGCGCCCTGTGTTTTGCCGCTTCACTGCTGGTACAGGGTTTGGTCCGGCGCCTGGAAGTCAGCGAGACCCTCGCCGAACAGCGCGCCAGCGAGGTGGTCGGCCTCGAGGCCCTCAACGCCCTGATTCTGCAGCGTATGCGCACCGGCATTCTGGTGCTCGACGAACAACGCCGGGTACAGCTGGCCAATCACAGCGCGAAAAGCCTGCTGGCGCAGTCGCACCTTGAGGGGCATTTGATCGATGACTACTCGCCGACACTGGTCGAGCGCCTGCAACTGTGGCTGAGCAACCCGACCCTGCGCCCGCAGAGTCTGAAAATCCCCGGCAACGGTCTGGAACTGCAACCGAACTTCATCGCCCTCGCACAGAGTCCGAACCAGCAAACCCTGGTATTTCTCGAAGACCTTGCGCAAGTCGCCCAACAAGCCCAGCAACTCAAGCTCGCCGCGCTCGGGCGCCTGACCGCCGGCATCGCCCATGAAATCCGCAACCCATTGGGGGCCATCAGTCACGCCGCGCAGCTATTGGGCGAGTCCGAGGAACTCGATGGCGCCGATCGGCGTCTGACGCAGATTATTCAAGACCACTCCCAGCGCATGAACCGAGTCATCGAAAACGTCCTGCAACTGTCGCGTCGCCAGCAGAGTGCTCCGCAACGCCTGGATCTCAAGCCTTGGCTGGAACACTTTGTTGCCGAGAGCCGCGAACAGGCGAACGAACGCCAGTCGATTCATTTGCGGATCAATTCCGGGGACTTCATCACGCTGATGGACCCCGACCAGCTCACGCAGATTCTCGACAATCTATTACGCAATGGCTGGCGACACAGCGCCCTGCTGCATGAGCAGGCCGAAGTCTGGCTGGCGCTGTTCATCGATCCTGACAGCCAGTTGGCGGTGCTCGAAGTGCAGGACAACGGCCCCGGTGTGCCGCCCGATCAGCAGTCGCATCTGTTCGAACCGTTCTTCACCACCAGCAGCCAGGGCACCGGCCTTGGGCTTTATCTGTCCCGTGAGCTGTGCGAAAGCAACCAGGCGCGCCTAGACTTCAAACCACGCCAAGGCGGCGGCTGCTTTCGCATCACCTTTGCTCACGGACGGAAACAAAGTTGAACACGAGCCCACGGCAAAAAATCCTCATCGTCGACGACGAGCCGGATATCCGCGAACTCCTGGAAATCACCCTGGGACGGATGAAACTCGACACCTTCAGCGCGCGCAATCTCGGCGAAGCCCAGTCGTTGTTGCAGCGCAATGCGTTTGATCTGTGCCTGACCGACATGCGCCTGCCTGACGGCACGGGGCTGGACCTGGTGCAGCACATCCAGCAACGTTATCCACAACTGCCGGTAGCGATGATCACCGCGTATGGCAGCCTGGAAACAGCGATCAATGCGCTGAAGGCCGGGGCCTTCGACTTCCTCACCAAACCGGTTGATCTCACGCGCCTGCGCGAACTGGTCAGCACCGCATTGCGCATGCCGGCAGCGGGTGGCGCTGTATCGTCGATAGATCGGCGCCTGCTTGGCGACTCGCAGCCCATGCGCGAGCTGCGCAAACAGATCGACAAACTGGCGCGCAGTCAGGCCCCGGTCTACATCAGCGGCGAATCGGGCAGCGGCAAAGAACTGGTCGCGCGGCTGATCCACGAACAGGGGCCGCGCGCCAGCAAGCCGTTCGTGCCGGTCAATTGCGGGGCCATTCCGTCCGAACTGATGGAAAGCGAGTTTTTCGGCCATCGCAAGGGCAGCTTCACCGGCGCGGTCGAGGATAAACCCGGACTGTTCCAGGCCGCGCACGGCGGCACCCTGTTTCTCGACGAGGTGGCGGACCTGCCGCTGTCGATGCAGGTGAAATTGCTGCGAGCGATTCAGGAGAAGGCCGTGCGCAGCGTCGGCGGCCAGCAGGAAGCGGTGGTCGATGTGCGCATTCTTTGCGCCACCCACAAGGATCTCGACGCCGAAGTCGCCGCCGGGCGCTTTCGCCAGGATCTTTATTACCGCTTGAACGTGATCGAACTGCGCGTGCCATCCCTGCGCGAACGGCGCGATGACATCGAAGTGCTGGCTGCGCGGATGCTCCAGCGTCTGGCGGCAGGCAGCGGCCGCGCGGCGGCTCGTTTGCACCCACAGGCGCTTGAGGCGCTGAAGAGCTACCGCTTTCCGGGGAATGTGCGGGAGCTGGAAAACGTCCTCGAGCGAGCGCACACGCTGTGTGAAAACCAGTTGATCGAGGCCGCAGATCTGCGTCTCAGCGAAGGTAATTGCACGGTCGAGGGCGGTATTGCCGACCTGACGCAGATCGACAATCTTGAGGATTATCTGGAGAACGTCGAGCGCAAACTGATTCTGCAGGCGCTGGAGGAAACGCGCTGGAATCGTACGGCGGCGGCGCAGCGTTTGAGTCTGTCGTTCAGGTCGATGCGCTATCGGCTGAAGAAACTCGGCCTGGATTGAGTCTTAAAAGATCGCAGCCTGCGGCAGCTCCTACATTGGAATGCGATTCCTGTAGGAGCTGCCGCAGGCTGCGATCTTTGGCTTTTGCCTTAAATACGACCTTCAGGCGCATACGGCGCCGGATCAATAATCGGCGCCCGCCTCAGCATCACATCGACAAACAGCTGACACGACGCCGGCGCCAGCACCAGGCCATTGCGGTAATGCCCGCAGTTCAGCCACAAACCCTCAAACCCCGGCACCCGGCCGATATACGGAATGCCTTCCGGCGAGCCCGGACGCAAACCGGCCCAATGCCCCACCACTTCAGCCTCCGCCAGAGCCGGCAGCAGCTCGACCGCCGAAGCCTTGAGGCTCTCCAGCGCAACCTCGGTCGGGGTCTTGTCGAAGCCTTCATGCTCCAGCGTACTGCCGATCAGGATGTGCCCGTCGCGACGCGGAATCGCATACCGTCCCTTGGCCAGCACCATGCTCGGCAGAAAATCCGCCGCACACTTGTAGAGAATCATCTGGCCCTTGACCGGCTCGACCGGCAGTGTCAGGTCCAGCGTCTTGAGCAGATCACCGCTCCATGCCCCGGCCGTCAGCACCACTTGATCGCCGCTGATCAGGCCTTTCGACGTTTCGACGCCAACCACCCGCTCGCCTTCGCGCACAAACCCGCGAACTTCGCATTGCTCGTGAAGGATCACGTTCGGCAGCGCCAACAAAGCGGCTTTCAGCGATTTGACCAGACGCGGGTTACGCACGTTGGCCACGTCAGCCATGTAGATCGCCCGGGAGAACCCGCCGCCCAGCACCGGCACCGCATCGTGCGCCGCCGAGATATCCACAGCCCGCAGCGGACGGTTTTCCCGCTCGGCCCAGGCCAGCGCTTCGGCTTCATCCTCCAGATCCAGCCAGTACAGGCCGGTGGTGTGCACTTCAGGATCAACGCCGGTATCGGCAAACAGCCGCTCGCCCAGCTGTGGATAAAAATCCTGCGACCAATGCGCCAGCGCGGTGACTGCCGGGCTGTAGCGCCACGGGTACAGCGGCGAAACGATACCGCCGCCGGCCCAGGACGATTCCTGGCCGACGTTCGAACGATCCAGCAGCACCACGCTGCGCACTTCGGAGGCGAGGTTGTAGGCGGTCAGCAGGCCAATCACCCCGCCACCGACAATCACCACTTGCTGTTGCCTGGTCATGTTTGATCCAACCGTAAAAAAGACAGTGGGCGCAAAAGGCGCCCTTGAGAAGGTACCTCAGCGGCCCCAGCAATCCTTGGTGGTCAGCCCGGTGGTTGCGTTGTTCATGCTTCTGACACCGGTGTTGGTCAGGGTGAAGTCCCCGCACTTGTCGGTGGCCATGGCAGTGCCAGCCTTGCGGGTGGCGGTCAGCAGGAAGGTCTGGTCAGCGATCGTCGGGGTGATGGTGTAGAAATCATTGCCCGTGCTCAGCCCGGTGATGCCGGTGTAGACGTTGTTTTTGGTATAGAAACGCTCGAGGCTCTGCGCCTGCTCCGAGAGCAGCGACACCACTTCGGCACGCCGGCCCTTTTTCAGGTACTCGGTGTAGCTCGGTGCGGCGATGGTGATGATGATCCCGATGATCGCAATCACGATCATGATTTCGATCAGGGTGAAGCCTTGGTTGACTCTGCGCATGCCTCAAACTCTCACTTACTGTATTTGTCGCCACATGATACGACGGCTGCCGCCGCCGGATTTTTCCACCAGTGTGGTCACGGTGCCACTGGAATCGTTGACGATCTTGCGCGTCGCGCCATTGACGATGGCGTTCAGGGTTGGAATGCCGCCGGTGAACACCACGCCGCTGGAAATCGTGTCGTTGCTGTCGACCACACCATCGGCGTTGGTGTCGAGCACCGCGTAGTTGAGCATCTTACCGCTGAACGCATCGAGTTCGACCAGTTTGCCGGTGCCGAAACTGGCACACGGGTCGGTGGTGTCGACACTGGCAGTGGTAAACACGATGCGCCCGAGTACCAGACTGGCCTGATTGATCACCCGCTCGCCGGTCAGCACGTTGTTGTAAACCAACGGCAGGTACCAGCCCTTCTCCCCCGGATAGGTCGTGTCGTTCTGGCTGGTGGTGATGAACTGCCCGGTACTGCCGGAGAACACCCCGGTCACTGCTTGCGCCTGCAGGCTGCTGACCGTCAGTTGCCCGGAACCACCGTCGGCATCCCACACCGAATAAAACGCCTGCAAATCCTTGTTGGTCTTGTCGGCGGTCTCGTTGAATTTGCCGGTGCCGACGAAGATCTGTTTGCCCCCCAGCGAATTGTCCGCCAGCAGCGGCTGCGCGGTGATCGGCTGGGTCGCCCCGCCCGCCGTGGTGAACAATGGTTTACCGGAAAACGCCACGCCCCAACTGTCGGTCGATGTCGCGCTCAGATCGAACTTCCACAAGCGACCTTTCAGGTCACCGCCGTAAGCGGCCTGCACCACGTTGGAAGAATTGACCTTGAGCTTCACCGACGACAGGCCATTGGTGGCTTCGGTGCTGTCGATCACGATTTTCTTGATCAACGAACCGTCACGCACATCCAGCACATACAACGCCGCCACCCCGGAGTTGCTGCCATAACCATTGGCAATGAATGCCGCCCAACGACCATCGGCCAAGCGTGCCACTTCCGGCCGGGCATAGGCGTAACCCAGATCATTAAAGGCGTTGGTAGTGTTCGCCGTGGCGGGTGCACTGACTTCCCACAGGGCATTGAGAACATTGCCTGCGGACGCGTCGAACAGTTGCAGCGCGTAGAACGTCTTGCCGCCAGCACCGGTGCCGCCGATGGCCACGGTTTTCCAGGCACTGTTGAACTGAAGGTCGTAAACCCCGACCTGACCGTCCACCAGAAACTTGTGGCTGACGCCGTTGATGTACGCCGGATCGGCAATCAGCCGCAGCGACGGCAATACACTGGACGGCATGTAGGCATAGCGCCGGGTGCCGTTGGCCGAGTTGATCACGTTGACGAAACCGTCGTTGGCATTCACCACCAGATTGGCATTCATGTTCGCCGCTTTGGTGGTCAGGTACGTGGTGTAGGTGGTGTCGCCCGAGAGGTCTGAGGCGGTTTTGTCGCTGGGCGAGGCCAGCACCAGCGGCGAGTTGATGATGTCGCCGAGCAACACGCTGCGCACCTTGAGCCCGGTCTTGTTGGTGCCCTTGCTCCACTCCACCAGATCGTTGCCGCTGATGCCGGTGGGCAGGCTCTGGCTCAGCGTGGTCTGCTGGGGCGCGGAAAAGTTGCCGTAAGCCAGAGTCACGGCGGCGTTGCTGCTGGTGTTCCACGATTGATAGGTCGGTGCGGTCGCGCCCGGCACGATCGTGGTATCGGTGGTCCACAACGCTGCGGAGGTATTTACCACGCCGGCCGAGGTGAAGCCGAAGGACTTGATCGTGCCGCGCCAGTCCTTGGGGTCGTAGCTGGTCTGGAAATAGCTGGTGCCACTGGCCAGCGTGGTACCGCTGGTGACCCCACTGCCGCCGGAACCGGCCTTGGAGGTGATGTCGCTCAACGCCGAGGACAGCGCGGCATTTAGGCCCGTGCTATCGGTCGCCTGGTAATACTTGCCTTGCCCGTAAGCGGCGGCGTCCGAGAGCATGTCGTTGTCGGCGGTAAAACCGACGGTGTAGGTGTTCATGTTCTGTTTGGGAAAATCCGCCAAGCCCCAGCTCTTGCCCGCGAGATCGGTGCCTGTCGAACGCATGTCGATGTCGAAGGCGAACTTGGCGATGTCATCCAGATACAGCGTGTCACCCTCGTTGTCGCCATTGAGGTTGTTGCCATCATTATTGATGCCGTCCCAGTTCGGCAGACGACTGCCACCCAACGGATCGTTGGTCGGGAAGGTGCGATCGTAGGTCGGCAAACCGTCAGTGATCACCACGCCGTAGTTCTTCTGGCAACGGTACTGGATCGGGCTGGTGTAGGTCGTCGGCGTGCTGTTGTAGTACGGCGTCATGCCGCGCATGTAGCGGGTGATTTCGTAATAGGTTTCCGCCAACGGCGTGTTGGCCACGGCGCCCAGGGCGTTGATCGAAGAAATCAGCGCGTTGTAGTTAGTGTCGGCTTGCGCCTGGGTCACGCTGCCGGAGACCGGTGACAGGTCGCTGATGGCGCGGGCGATGTAACCGCCGTTGCCGGGGTTGTTGCTGGTGACCGGATTGAAGGTCGACAGCCCCATGCGCAAGGTACGGTTGCTGGTAACCAGCGCGGTGGATACGTTGCGCGCCACGTTGATCCGGTAGTCGCTGGGGATGGATCCGGTGGTGAAGTCGCGGTTGCTGCCGTTCGCCAGTCCCACCAGATAAGCGATGTAGTCCCCGGTGTAGCGTGTGTTGCCTCCGCCGACCGGGTCCGGCAATTTCAGGCACTGCGGCACCAGACTGTTGTTGTAGAACGCAAAGGCTCCGCCAGAGCAACCGGCAGTCGGCAGGTTTGACAGAAACACCGGATCGCCGGTGATCGCCGTCGAACTCAGGCACAGTCCGAGCAGCGCATTACATTGCCGGGCCGGGGTGCGCGTGACCGTCGGATCGAAGCCCGCCGCGTAAATGATGCTGTTCATGCTGCCGGAATCGTCGATCAGCAGCATCACGTTGGGCGGCACCGCAGCCGCGCTCAGCAGTGGCGAATCGGACGGCGTGAACGCATACGCCGGCGCTGCCAGATACAAACCCAGCAGCATCCCCGTCAACAGCGTCCAGTAGCGCTCAATACTTCGCATAGACACTCTCCACCACACTGCGCGAAGTACCAGCAATGCCGACAGCGGTCACTCGATACAGGGTCGCCGAGGTGTTGCTCGGCACGTTGACCGCGGTCAGGGTGGTGCCGATGTTCTGCACCCCATAAAAGCCGTTGCCGGCGGCGATCCACGTGACTCCGGAAGTCGAATTGAGCCCCGCCGCACTGACCACCGAAGACTCTGCCGGCGGCGCACATTGTGTCGTGCTGGCACACACCGCCAGTGAATAACTGTCGAGCTGCACCGCACTCTCGCCGATACGCAATGCCGCCTCGGCGGTCTGGAACGACTGATTGCGCAGGCTGACGCTGCCGGCCATTTTTTCCTGCAGGTTGGCGCTCTGCATCGAGGACAGCCCGATCAAGGTCAGCAGCAACAGAAACACCAGACTGACCAGCAACACCATGCCGCGCTGAGTTTTCCGCTGGGCGAAAGTCATCCTCATCGGCCCGGCCCTCATTGCAAGCGGTTGCGCAAAGCGGCAACCACGTTGAAGGTTTGATTGGCCACCCGGTTGTTCGGGTCGGTGAGGGTCAGGCTCAGGCGCACACTGCGGATGCGCGCCGGGTCGCTGGGGTTGGCGCTGTAGGAGGACGCCGCGACATCGGTAGCGGACGTCGCCAGACCAAACATCACGGTGAACGCACTGACGTTGTTCACCAGCACCTGCTGAGTCGGGGTACCGCTGCCGGTGCCCATGAGAATCTGGTTGTTGCTGAAGCTATAGATCAAGCGACGGATCGGAAAGGCGATCTGCCCGCTCGCCGCAGCACGCAACCCGGTGTATGCCGTGGCGCTGTTGCGACAATCGGAAACCACCGTCCAGGTCGGCGTGCCGCCGTTGCCGCCGACGTCGGCGGTGACCAGGGTCAGCTTGAGGTTGCTATTGTCCCAAGTGATCGGGGTGATCTGCGCCGCGTTGAAATCCCCTGCCGAGCTCGCGTCGGTAATCGTGCCCAGACAGCCGAACATGCCGACCATGCGCAGCTCCTGAATCATCTTGCTCAGAACGAAGCGCGCGTCTTCCTGCATCGCGGCAGCGGTGTTCTGGCTGACGTAAGTGTTTTTAGCGGCGAGGAACGTCTGCACTACGCCCAGCACAATGATCAGCCCCAGTGCCAGGGCGATGAGCATTTCGATCAGGCCGAAACCACGGTTGGCGTGCTTCATGGTGTGGCCACCGGATCGACCGTGGCACGACTGCTCAGAACAAAACTGCGCGTGGTGCCGGTGGCATTCGCCGCCCGCGAGTCATTCCAGTTGATGGTGATGGTGTACACCCGCTGATTGAGGGTGATCGTACCCGTGGCGGTCGGCCCGCCGAAATTGACGATATTGGTGGTGAAGTCGTAGAGATCCTGATCGCGGGCGACACTGAGATTGCCCGAAGTCGGCGGCGTGACGGTGTAATCGGCAGCGGCATTGGCGCGGATGCGGTCCATCATGTCGTAGGCGATGAAGCTGGCCTGACTGGTCATTCGCGAGCTGTCGGTATATTTCAGCGCATTCACTTGAACGGCTGCCGCGCCCAATATGCCAACGGTCAGAATCAACAACGCGACCAGCACTTCGATCAGCGACATGCCCTTCTGTGCCTGTTTGCTCCCTGCCCTCATCCGCAACTTCCACCCGATTGAATTCGTCCGTTCAGACACACGTTCAGCGTCCTGCTTTGCGTTCCCAGCACGTAACTGATGACCACCGCCGTCGACGGTGCCGCCAGGCCGCCCAGGTTGTTGAAATCCAGTGCGGTCACTCCTGAGGGTAGCGTCAGAGTGGCGCCGCTGCTCATCGCTGGAACAACCCGCAATACATTCGCCGGTGTGCCAGTACTGTCGTAGACCGACAGTTCGCCGGTCCACACGCTGCCACCGGCGCTGGGGCGCAAGCGTGTGGTCACGCCGCGATCGATCGCCTCCAGCCGCGCATAGTTGATGGCGCGCTGCAGGTCGCCCATTTCGGTGTCGGCCTTGCTGCTCTGGATCGAGCGGGTGAAACCCGGCACCGCCAGCGTGATGAGGATCACCATCACCGCGACCGCAGCCAACAACTCGGGCAGCGTGAAACCTTTTGTACGATGATCCATCGATGCCCTCCGTTGCCGTCGGCTATACCTGCTTCTACAAACTAGAACATTCAACCGGCCTGCGTCGGTTGATTTGCCCTGCCCGGCGAAAAGGATCGCGCCGGGCTTCATGCTCCACGGAGGGAATCGTCATGCCGCAACAGGGTTTCAGCCTGATCGAATTGCTTATGGGACTGGCGATTGGCGCAATTGTTCTGTCGCTGATCAGCCCGGCATTCGCCGCTTTCACCGAGTCGACTCAGCGCGACCAGGCGGCGCGGTCATTGCTTGAGGGCATTCGCAACGCCCGCACCCTGGCCATCACGCGCAATCAGAATGTGGTGATCCATGCCATCAACGGCGACTGGAGTCAGGGCTGGCGAATCATTCTGGATATCAGCGGCAAGGGGCCGCAGGACAGCAGCAATCCACTGCTGGTGGAACAGGCGAGTGATGGGCGGACACCGATCGTCGGCAATTGGGCGGTCAGTCGTTACGTGCGCTTCAGCAGTCTGGGACAACCACTGATGCCCGGGCGGGCGTTTCAGGCAGGGACGTTACATGTCTGCTCGGCACGCGAACCGGTCAGCCAGCGCCAGGTGGTGCTGGCGGCAACCGGCCGGGTGCGCCTGACCAGCGCCAAGGCTGAGCAGGCGCTGTGCCTGAAAGCGAAGAGCGTCAGATCGAACGGACGCGCAGCTCTTTAGGCATCGAGAATGTGATGTTCTCTTCGCGGCCGGCCAGCTCATCGGCACCGGTCGCGCCCCAGGCTTGCAACTGCTGGATCACACCCCGCACCAATACCTCCGGCGCGGAAGCACCGGCGGTGATGCCAATGCGCTCGACACCGTCGAACCAGCTCTTCTGCAGGTCTTCGGCGCCGTCGATCAGGTAGGCCGGCGTGGCCATGCGTTCAGCCAGTTCACGCAGACGGTTGGAGTTGGAGCTGTTCGGGCTGCCCACCACCAATACCACGTCGCATTCGTCGGCCAGTTGCTTGACCGCGTCCTGACGGTTCTGCGTGGCGTAGCAGATGTCGTCCTTGCGCGGGCCACCGATGGCCGGGAAACGTGTGCGCAGGGCATCGATCACGCGACTGGTGTCGTCCATCGACAGGGTGGTCTGGGTCACGAACGCCAGTTTTTCCGGGTTCCGCACTTGCAGTTCGGCCACGTCTTTTTCGTCTTCGACGAGGTAGATCGCGCCGCCATTGCTGGCATCGTACTGGCCCATGGTGCCTTCGACTTCCGGGTGACCGGCGTGGCCGATCAGGATGCACTCACGGCCGTCGCGGCTGTATTTGGCGACTTCGATGTGCACCTTGGTGACCAGCGGGCAAGTGGCGTCGAAAACTTTCAGGCCACGGCCGGCGGCTTCGCTGCGTACGGCTTGAGAAACGCCGTGAGCACTGAAGATCACGATGACGTCGTCCGGCACCTGATCCAGCTCCTCGACGAAGATCGCGCCACGGCTGCGCAGGTCTTCGACCACGAACTTGTTGTGCACCACTTCATGACGCACGTAGATCGGCGGCCCGAAGACTTCCAGGGCGCGGTTGACGATTTCGATCGCCCGGTCCACGCCGGCGCAGAAGCCACGGGGGTTGGCGAGTTTGATTTGCATGCTGTGCCTCGTGTCTTGCGCGCAAGAAATAGCGAAAACGGTTGAAAACATTGTGGGAGCGAGCCTGTTGTGGCGAGGGGATTTATCCCCGATCGATTGCGAAGCAATCGTCAAAACAGTCAACGCTTTCCGGTTCTGAATCGCGGTAATCAGATTTGGGGGCGCTTCGCACCCCATCGGGGATAAATCCCCTCACCACAAAAGCCCGCTCCCACAGTGGTTTTGCAGTGTTACTCAGATCGCTTTGACGTTGATGATCTCGACGTCAAAGGTCAGCGTCTTGCCGGCCAGCGGGTGGTTGAAGTCGATGGTCACTTGCGAGTCATCGAACTCTTTCACCACACCCGGCAGCTCAGTATTGGCCGCATCATTGAAGATCACCAGCAAACCCGGCGACAACTCCATGTCGACGAACTGCGAACGCGGGATGATCTGGACGTTTTGCGGGTTCGGCTGGCCGAAGGCGTTTTCCGGTTCGACGGTCAGCGTACGCTTGTCGCCGGCCTTGAAGCCGAACAATGCCGCTTCGAAACCCGGTAGCAGGTTGCCGTCGCCGACCTTGAAGGTCGCCGGGGCCTTGTCGAACGTGCTGTCGACCGTGTCGCCGTTCTCCAGGCGCAATGCAAAGTGCAAAGTGACTTCCGTGTTCTGGCCGATGCGTTGCTCAGCCAATACCTGTTCAGTCATGAACGGCTTCTCCGGTTTTCTTCGATTTGAACATGTCCAGTGCCAGCATCACCGCACCCACGGTGATGGCGCTGTCGGCAAAGTTGAACGCCGGGAAGTACCAGCGGTTCTGCCAGTGCACCAGAATGAAGTCGATCACATGGCCCAGGGCAATGCGGTCATACAGATTGCCCAGCGCGCCGCCCAGCACCAGCGCCAAAGCGACAGCCAGCCAGGTATCGTTGCGGCCCAGACGCTTGAGCCAGACCACCAGCACCGCACTGACCACGATCGCGATCAGGGCGAACAGCCAGCGCTGCCAGCCGGAGCTGTCGGCCAGGAAGCTGAAGGCCGCGCCGGTGTTGTAGGCCAGGGTCCAACTGAAGTAATCGGGAATGATCACGATCTGCTGGAACATTTCGAGCTTGCCTTCGAAGTAGAACTTGCTGGCCTGGTCGATGACCAGAACCAGCAAACTCAACCAGAGCCAGCTCAACCGTCCGAAACGGCCAACGGCGTTAGGCATAGTGACGAACCTCGCCGGCGCCGCTGATGTTGTCGACGCAACGACCGCAGATTTCCGGATGCTCCGGGTTCACGCCGACGTCTTCACGGCAGTGCCAGCAACGGGCGCACTTCGGGAAGGCCGATTTGACGATCTTCAGTTTCAGGCCGCTGACTTCGGTGGCTACCGCGTCCGCAGGTGCCTGAACAAAAGGCGCCACGCTGGCAGTCGAGGTGATCAGGACAAAGCGCAGCTCGTTGCTCAGCTTGGCCAGGTCGGCGCTCAGCGCCTCTTCGGCGAACAGCGTCACTTCGGCTTGCAGGTTGCCACCGACGGCTTTGGCCGCGCGCTGGATTTCCATCTCTTTGTTGACCGCCACCTTCACTTCCATGATGCGATCCCAGTAGGCGCGACCCAGCTCGAAGCCTTCCGGCAGCTCGGTCAGACCTTCGTACCAGGTGTTGAGCATCACCGACTCGTTGCGCTCGCCCGGCAGGTATTGCCACAGCTCGTCAGCGGTGAACGCGAGGATCGGCGCGATCCAGCGCACCAGCGCTTCGGAGATGTGGAACAGCGCGGTCTGGCACGAGCGACGGGCCTTGCTGTCGGCGCCGGTGGTGTACTGGCGATCCTTGATGATGTCGAGGTAGAAACCACCCAGCTCCTGCACGCAGAAGTTGTGGATCTTCGAGTAAACGTTCCAGAAACGGTATTCGCCGTAGTGCTCTTGCAACTCGCGTTGCAGCAGCAGGGTACGGTCAACGGCCCAGCGATCCAGTGCGAGCATGTCTTCAGCCGGCAGCAGGTCGGTGGCCGGGTTGAAACCGGTCAGGTTGGAAAGCAGGAAGCGCGCCGTGTTACGGATGCGACGATAGGCGTCCGCGCTGCGTTGCAGGATCTGCTCGGACACGGCCATTTCGCCGGAGTAGTCGGTCGAGGCGACCCACAGACGCATGATGTCGGCGCCCAGGGTGTCGTTGACTTTCTGCGGCGCGATCACGTTGCCCAGCGACTTGGACATCTTGCGGCCGGACTCGTCGACGGTGAAGCCGTGGGTCAGCAGCTCGCGGTACGGCGCGTGGTTGTCGATGGCGCAACCGGTCAGCAAGGAGGAATGGAACCAGCCGCGGTGCTGGTCGGAACCTTCCAGGTACAGGTCGGCGCGCGGGCCGGTTTCGTGACCCATCGGGTGCGAACCGCGCAGCACGTGCCAGTGGGTGGTGCCCGAGTCGAACCAGACGTCGAGGGTGTCGCTGATCTTGTCGTACAGCGGCGCTTCGTCGCCCAGCAGTTCGGCGGCGTCAAGTTTGAACCAGGCTTCGATGCCTTCAACCTCGACGCGCTTGGCCACTTCCTCCATCAGTTCGACGGTGCGTGGGTGCAGCTCGCCGCTTTCCTTGTTCAGGAAGAACGGGATCGGCACGCCCCAGTTGCGCTGACGGGAGATGCACCAGTCCGGACGGTTGGCGATCATCGAGTGCAGGCGCGCCTGGCCCCAGGCCGGAACGAACTTGGTGTCTTCGATGGCTTTGAGCGAGCGCACGCGCAGGGTATCGCCGCTGACCGGTTCCTTGTCCATGCCGATGAACCACTGCGCGGTGGCGCGGTAGATCAACGGGGTCTTGTGGCGCCAGCAGTGCATGTAGCTGTGTTCGATGACGGTGGTGTGCATCAGCGCACCGACTTCGGTCAGTTTTTCGACGATGGCCGGGTTGGCTTTCCAGATGAACTGGCCGCCGAAGAACTCCAGCGACGGCACGTACACGCCGTTGCTTTGTACCGGGTTGAGGATGTCATCGTTGACCATGCCGTATTTCTTGCAGGTCACGAAGTCGTCCACACCGTAGGCCGGAGCGGAGTGAACCACGCCGGTGCCGGCGCCCAGCTCGACGTAGTCGGCCAGGTACACCGGCGACAGGCGGTCGTAGAACGGGTGACGGAAGTTGATCAGTTCCAACGCCGAACCCGGCGCGGTGGCCAGTACGGTGCCTTCAACGCCGTAACGCGCCAGGCAGGACTCGACCAGCTCTTCAGCCAGGACCAGCAGCTTGTCGCCGATATCAACCAGCGCGTAGTTGAATTCCGGGTGTACGTTCAGCGCCTGGTTGGCCGGGATGGTCCACGGGGTGGTGGTCCAGATCACGATCGAGGCAGGCTTGCCCAGCGACGGCAGACCGAACGCGGCGGCCAGTTTGGCCTCGTCAGCGATCGGGAAAGCCACGTCGATGGTCGAGGACTTCTTGTTCTCGTACTCGACTTCGGCTTCGGCCAGGGCCGAACCGCAATCGAAGCACCAGTTCACAGGCTTGAGGCCCTTGAACACGAAACCACCCTTGACGATTTCGGCGAGGGCGCGGATTTCACCGGCCTCGTTCTTGAAGTCCATGGTCTTGTACGGGTTGGCGAAGTCGCCCAGCACGCCGAGACGGATGAATTCGCTCTTCTGCCCTTCGATCTGCTCGGTGGCGTAGGCACGGCACAGCTCGCGGGTCTTGTCCGCGCCCAGGTTCTTGCCGTGGGTCACTTCAACCTTGTGCTCGATCGGCAGGCCGTGGCAGTCCCAACCCGGAACATACGGCGCGTCGAAGCCCGACAGGGTCTTCGAGCGGATGATCATGTCCTTGAGAATCTTGTTCAGTGCGTGACCGATGTGGATCGTGCCGTTGGCGTACGGAGGGCCGTCGTGCAGGACGAACTTCGGACGATCCTTGCCAATCTCGCGCAACTTTCCGTACAGGCCAATACTGTCCCAGCGCTGCAGGATCTGCGGTTCGCGCTGTGGCAGGCCGGCCTTCATTGGGAAGGCGGTGTCCGGAAGGTTTAGCGTGGCTTTATAGTCGGTCATTTAAGGCTCTTCATTAGCGATGGGCGCTAGGTGCGGCTAGTGCACGGGCGGCGGCGACATCCGCGTTGATCGCCGTTTTCAGTGCCTCCAGGGAGGCGAAACGCTGCTCTTCACGCAGCTTTTGGTGGAAAACCACCGTCAGACGCCGGTCATACAGATCGCCGGCAAAATCCAGTAGATGAACTTCAAGGTGGGCTTTGCCATCACCTTGGACCGTAGGCCGCACGCCGATATTGGCGACGCCGGGCCAGGTCTTGCCGTCGATGTCCACATCCACCAGATACACCCCGGTGAACGGCACCCGACGGCGCTTGAGTTGAATGTTGGCAGTGGGCGTACCCAGTTGCCGGGCCAGTTTCTGGCCGTGCAGCACGCGACCGGCGATCCGGTACGGGCGGCCGAGCAGGCGTTCGGCCAAGGCAAAATCGGCGGCGGCCAACGCGTTGCGCACCTGGGTGCTGCTGACGCGAATGCCGTCCAGCTCGACGGTTTGCGCGGCTTCGACGGTAAAACCGTGAACCTGTCCGGCCTGCAGGAGGAAATCGAAATCGCCGAGGCGGTCGCAGCCAAAGCGGAAATCGTCACCGACTTCCAGATGCTGCACGCCGAGACCGTCCACCAGGATGGTATCGACGAATTCACTGGCGCTGAGCTTGCTCAGGCGCTGGTTGAACGCCAGGCACAGCACCCGGTCGACACCCTCGGCGGCCAGCAACTGCAGCTTGTCACGCAAACGGGCCAGACGCGCCGGCGCGGTCTCGGGGGCGAAAAATTCCCGTGGCTGCGGCTCGAAAATCACCACGCAGCTGGGTACGCCCAACTCGAGCGCACGCTCACGCAGTCGGGCCAGGATAGCCTGGTGACCACGGTGAACACCGTCAAAGTTGCCAATAGTGGCGACGCAGCCCCGATGCTGGGGGCGCAAGTTGTGGAGGCCTCGAACCAGCTGCATAACGCGCTTCTTGCTCATAAAGTGGTCGATTATAACCACACCCGACGGTCGACGACAGGCAACACCGTAACGCAAAGTGATCGAGCCGACAAAACTGCCGGCACGTGCCCGGTTATAAAGGCTGAAACCTCAGCTCAAAGCCTTGCGATTGAAGTCGCGCAGGCGGAAACCGAGCAGCAGCAACATACCGAAATACGCCACCACACCGGCAACCACCAGCGCCCCCAGACGCAGGAAGCGTTCCAGCATATGCCCCTGATCCCAGGCCGGCATGAAATGCATGCCCAGCAGCAGAACCGCCGACATCACTGCCACTGCCACCACCAGCTTGAAGCCGAACAGGTACCAGCCCGGTTGCGGCTGATACATGTTTTGCTTGCGCAGTTGATAGAACAGCAGCCCGGCATTGAGGCAGGCACCCGCACTGATCGCCAGCGCCAGACCGGCGTGAGCCAGCGGGCCGATCAGCATCAGGTTGAATAGCTGCGTGCACACCAAGGTGAAGATTGCGATTTTTACCGGCGTGCGGATGTTCTGTTGCGCATAAAAGCCCGGCGCCAGCACTTTGATCACGATAATTCCGAGCAGACCGACAGAATAGGCAATCAGTGCACGCTGGGTCATGGACGCATCAAACGCGCTGAACTGGCCGTACTGAAACAGGGAAACGGTCAGCGGCTCGGCGAGAATCCCCAATGCCAGCGCACACGGCAACACCAATACGAAGCACAGGCGCAGCCCCCAGTCGAGGATCCGCGAGTATTCGTGACGATCCTTGCTCGCATAGGTCTTGGCCAGCGTCGGCAGCAAAATGGTGCCCAACGCTACGCCGAGCACACCGGACGGCAGCTCCATCAAACGGTCGGCGTAGTACATCCACGACACCGAACCGGCCACCAGGAACGAGGCGAAAATGGTGTTGATGATCAGCGAAATCTGGCTGACCGAGACACCGATGATCGCCGGCAGCATTTGCTTCATCACCCGCCAGACCCCGGTATCACGCAGATTCAGGCGTGGCAGCACCAGCATGCCGATTTTTTTCAGGTGCGGCAGTTGATAGAGCAACTGCGCCAGACCACCGACCAGCACTGCCCAGCCGAGGGCCATGACCGGTGGATCGAAATACGGCGTCAGGAACAGCGAGAACACAATCATGCTGACGTTGAGCAGGGTCGGCACGAAGGCCGGCACCGAAAAACGGTTCCAGGTGTTGAGGATCGCCCCGGCCAGCGAGGACAGGGAGATCAGCAATATATAAGGGAACGTCACCCGCAACAGGTCTGAGGTGAGCTGGAATTTTTCCGGCGTGTCGGCAAACCCCGGCGCCGTGGCCCAGATCACCCACGGTGCGGCGATCATCCCCAATGCCGTGACCAGAGCCAGCACCAACGTCAGCAAGCCCGATACATAAGCAATGAACGTGCGGGTCGCTTCTTCCCCCTGCTGACTCTTGTATTCCGCCAGAATCGGCACGAAAGCCTGAGAGAACGCGCCCTCGGCGAAGATTCGCCGCAGCAGGTTGGGCAATTTGAAGGCAATGAAGAAGGCATCCGTCGCCATTCCGGCACCGAATGTGCGAGCGATGAGCGTGTCACGGACGAACCCCAGAATCCGGGAAATCATCGTGATAGAGCTGACGGCGGCCAACGATTTGAGCAGATTCATTGAGGAAATGTGTGCCTGTCGATAAACAGCAGGCGAACAATGCGCCTACTTGTGCGATACTCCGCGCCGCAACAGCACAGAGCCAAAGCTCGCGAGTTTACAGGTCAAGCGCCGGAAATAAATATCCCGCCTCTTCATACCTACCACTTAGCGGAACGTTTCAAGCGCCCTTGACAAGACTTCTCTTCATCGGCATGATTCGCGGCCTATTTTGTTTGCTATTTCCTAAAAAGTCTTTCGAGGAGCTCGACGGTGGCCAACTCACCTTCCGCCAAAAAACGTGCAAAACAGGCTGAGAAGCGTCGCAGCCACAACGCCAGCCTGCGTTCCATGGTTCGTACCTACATCAAGAATGTAGTTAAAGCCATCGACGCAAAAGACGCTGAAAAAGCTCAAGCTGCATACGTTCTGGCTGTGCCAGTTATCGACCGTATGGCCGATAAAGGCATCATCCACAAGAACAAGGCTGCTCGTCATAAGAGCCGTCTGAATGGCCACGTCAAGGCACTGAAAGAAGCTGCTTAATCGACGTAGTCATTAAAAAACCGACCTTAGGGTCGGTTTTTTATTGCCTGCGATTTGATAAATGCAGAGCAAAAAAAATGCAGGGGCGAGCAAGCTCACTCCTGCAATTGGTTTTGCGCTGTTACTGCTGAACCGGCACCCACGGCACAATCGGGATCGCCGTCACCGCATTCTGCGGGCTACCCTCGATCACGCGATCGCTGTAGACCAGGTACACCAGTGTATTGCGCTTCTTGTCGAGGAAGCGCACCACCTGCATGGTCTTGAACACCAGCGACGTGCGCTCCTTGAACACCTCATCACCATCCTTCAGCTCGCCCTTGAACTTGATCGGACCGACCTGACGACAAGCTATCGACGCCTCGGCGCGATCCTCGGCCAGACCCAGGCCACCTTTCACCCCACCCGTCTTGGCGCGAGACAGGTAGCAGGTCACGCCGTCGACCTTCGGATCATCAAAAGCCTCAACCACAATCCGGTCATTCGGGCCGACGAACTTGAACACCGTCGACACCTGACCGATTTCCTCGGCCGAGGCCAGCAATGGCAGCGCCATCAGCAGACCCAACAATCCTTTTGCCATGCGCATCGCGTTTTTCCTTAGACCAGAATCAGGTTGTCACGGTGAACCAGTTCCGGCTCGGCCATGTAGCCCAGCACGCCGACAATTGCATCCGACGACTGACCAATGATTTTTTGCGCTTCAAGCGCACTGTAGTTGGCCAGACCGCGAGCAATCTCGCGACCGTCCGGCGCCACGCAGACCACCATCTCGCCACGCCGGAAGCTGCCTTGGACCAATTTGACGCCGACCGGCAACAGGCTCTTGTTGCCCTGGGACAATGCCGACACCGCACCTTCGTCCAGCACCAGCGTGCCGCGCGTCTGCAGGTGCCCGGCCAGCCACTGCTTGCGCGCCGCGAGCATGCCGCGCTCAGGCGACAGCAGCGTGCCAATGCGCTCGCCAGCCTTGAGACGATCAAGCACTCGCTCCAGGCGACCACCAACGATGATCGTATGCGCTCCAGACCGCGCCGCCAGACGCGCCGCACGCAGCTTGGTCTGCATGCCGCCACGCCCCAGCGCGCCACCAGTACCGCCCGCCACCGCATCCAGGGTCGGATCATCGGCGCGCGCTTCGTAAATCAGCTGTGCATCAGGGTTGTTTCGCGGATCGGCGTCGAACATGCCGTCACGATCGGTGAGGATCACCAGCAGATCGGCCTCGACCAGGTTGGCCACCAGCGCTGCCAGCGTGTCGTTGTCGCCGAAACGAATCTCGTCGGTGACCACGGTGTCGTTTTCGTTGATCACCGGGATGACTTTCAGCTCGACCAACGCGCGCAGAGTGCTGCGGGCATTGAGGTAGCGCTTGCGATCGGACAGGTCATCGTGAGTCAGGAGAATCTGCGCGGTGTGCCGACCATGCTCGGCAAAGCTCGATTCCCAAGCCTGCACCAGCCCCATCTGGCCGATTGCAGCTGCGGCCTGGAGCTCGTGCATCGCACTGGGTCGTGCGGTCCAGCCCAGGCGGCTCATGCCGGCAGCCACTGCCCCGGAGGACACCAGCACCAACTCGACACCCGCCTCATGCAGGGCGACCATCTGCTCGACCCAGACACTCATTGCCGCACGATCCAGCCCTTTGCCATCAGCTGTCAGCAAAGCGCTGCCGATCTTCACGACCCAACGCTGCGCACCTGTCACCTTGCTCCGCATCATCTTCAACCTTAGCTTGAGGACAGCGCGACCCAGCGCTGCCCGTTAATCGTGACTACCGATTTCCAGATACCAAAACGCCGCTCGATTGAGCGGCGTTCAAGTTTATCGCAACAGATCAGTCGCGCACGTAAATGATTTCCGGACCGTCTTCATCATCCACATCTTCTTCGTCCCAGTCATCGTCGCCGATGTCGTGGACCGATTTCACGCCGCTGCGACGCAGGGCACGCTTGTCATCCAGCGCCTGCAACTGGGCACGGGCTTCGTCTTCGATGCGCTGATCGAGATCGGCCAGTTCTTCCTTGTACGCCGGGTCATTAGCCAGGCGATCGGCACGATCTTCCAGATAACGCATGATGTCGCGCGTCAGGCGCTCGGTACCCTCTTTGGCGATGGCCGAGATCACGTAAACCGGGCCTTCCCACTGCAGGCGATCGACGATTTCCTTGACGCGCTCTTCGTGCTCTTCTTCAAGGATCTGGTCGCACTTGTTCAGTACCAACCAGCGATCACGCTCAGCCAGCGACGGGCTGAATTTGACCAGCTCGTTGACGATCACTTCAGCTGCGTCCGGTGCACTGGTGTCATCCAGCGGCGCCATGTCGACGAGGTGCAGCAACAGACGCGTGCGCGCCAGGTGCTTGAGGAAGCGAATGCCCAGGCCGGCACCGTCGGAAGCGCCTTCGATCAGACCCGGAATGTCGGCGATGACGAAGCTTTTCCAGCGGTCAACGCTGACCACACCCAGGTTCGGCACCAGCGTGGTGAACGGGTAGTCGGCAACTTTCGGCTTGGCCGCCGAAACCGAACGGATAAAGGTACTTTTACCGGCATTCGGCAAGCCCAGCAGACCGACGTCAGCCAGCACTTTCATTTCCAGTTTCAGGTCGCGCTGCTCACCCGGCTTGCCCGGAGTGGTCTGGCGCGGTGCACGGTTGGTACTGGATTTGAAACGGGTGTTGCCCAGACCGTGCCAACCGCCCTGCACCACCATCAGTTTCTGGCCGGCCTTGGTCAGGTCGCCAATCACTTCTTGGGTAGCGGAGTCGATTACGGTGGTACCGACTGGCACGCGCAGGATCAGGTCTTCACCCTTCTTGCCGGTGCAATCGGTGCTGCCACCGTTGGAGCCACGCTCGGCATCGAAGTGCCGGGTGTAACGATAGTCGACCAGGGTGTTGAGGTTTTCGTCGGCCATCATGTAGATGGAACCGCCGTCACCGCCGTCACCGCCGTTCGGGCCGCCGTTTTCAATGAATTTTTCCCGACGGAAACTCATGCAGCCATTGCCGCCGTCGCCAGCTTTTACGCGGATCGATACTTCGTCTACAAACTTCATAACTCAACGCCTCTCGCCATACGGACGAGCCGAAAAACAATCAAGACATAAGACTCTTGCAAAAATGAGCGCAGCGACCCCAAAACACGACCTGCATCGCACGCCGACAGCCCATACAAACAGTTTTGCAAGAGACTCACCCCACAAACGAAAAAGCCCCGTCGCAAGACAGGGCTCTTCCAGCGATCTCGCGATTAAGCCGCGACAACGCTCACGTAACGACGACCGAAGGCGCCTTTTACTTCAAACTTGATCACGCCTTCGATTTTCGCGAAGAGGGTGTGATCTTTACCCATGCCAACGCCGTAGCCAGCGTGGAATTGGGTGCCGCGCTGACGCACGATGATGTTGCCGGCCTTGATGACCTGGCCGCCATACATCTTCACGCCAAGGCGTTTGGCTTCTGAGTCGCGACCGTTACGGGTACTACCACCAGCTTTTTTGTGTGCCATGAGTTCAATTCTCCTAGTGAGGAATTAGGCTGTAATTAAGCCTGAATACCGGTGATTTTGATCTCGGTGAACCACTGGCGGTGGCCCATACGCTTCATGTGGTGCTTACGGCGACGGAACTTGATGATGCGGACTTTATCGTGACGACCTTGGGAGATCACTTCAGCCTTGACGGTTGCGCCAGCAACAACAGGTGCGCCGATGTTCACGTCGTCGCCATTGGCGACCAGCAGAACGCGGTCAAAAGTCACGGATTCGCCAGTAGCGACTTCCAGTTTTTCGATCTTCAGGTATTCACCTTCAGCGACCTTGTATTGCTTACCGCCGGTAACGATTACTGCGTACATGGTATTTCTCCGATAATCCTGCTCACCCAGCTCTTTATAAGAAGAGGTATTGGCTGGCATGGCTGCATGGGGCTGGAACGGCCCAAGTGCAATTGCGTAAGGCAGGTGCTGCCCAGGAAGTTCAGGGTGCGCGATTGTACGCAAGCATCGAGAGTCACGCAAGTGGCCGTCCATCGCGCCTTGACAGGCCCCGGTGGGGGTCCTAGCATGCCGCGCAACCCTTCTGGAGCAACTGTCGCTGATGCAACCCCAAGCTTTCTACCGCGCGGTGGCGGACGATTTTAGCGCCGTCGACGGCATCATCAAGAAGCAGCTGACTTCCCGAGTGCCGCTGGTATCGAAAATCGGCGATTACATCACCTCGGCCGGTGGTAAACGCCTGCGTCCTTTATTGGTGCTGCTGTGTGGCAAGGCGCTGGGCCGCGAAGGCGATGACCTGCGTCTGCTGGCCGCCACCATCGAATTCCTGCACACCGCGACCCTGCTGCATGACGACGTGGTCGACATGTCCGGCATGCGCCGTGGCCGCTCGACCGCCAACGCCATGTGGGGCAACGCCCCAAGCGTACTGGTCGGCGACTTCCTGTACTCGCGCTCGTTCGAAATGATGGTCGAGCTGGGTTCGATGCCGGTGATGAAGATCCTGTCCCAGGCCACGCGCATCATCGCCGAAGGCGAAGTGTTGCAGCTGTCCAAGGTACGCGACGCCAGCACCACCGAAGAAACCTACATGGAAGTCATCCGCGGCAAGACCGCGATGCTCTTCGAAGCTTCCACCCACAGCGCTGCCGCACTGGCCGGTGCCACCGCCGAGCAGAGCGAAGCCCTGCGCACCTTCGGTGATCACCTGGGCGTGGCGTTCCAGCTGGTCGACGACCTGCTGGACTACAAGGGCGATGCCGAGACCCTGGGCAAGAACGTCGGTGATGATCTGGCCGAAGGCAAGCCGACCCTGCCGCTGATCTACACCATGCGCGAAGGTACGCCGGAGCAAGCTGCTCTGGTACGCCAGGCGATCCAGAAAGGCGGGATCGAAGACCTCGAAAGCATCCGCATCGCCGTGGAAGCCTCGGGTTCGCTGGAGTACACCGCGCAACTGGCCCGCGACTACGTGGCCCGCGCGATCAAGTGCCTCGACGCGCTGCCGGCCAGCGAATACCGCGATGCACTGGTAGAACTGAGCGAGTTTGCAGTCGCCCGCACGCACTGATATCGCTGAAGCAAGATCAAAAGATCGCAGCCTTCGGCAGCTCCTACGTAAATCATCTGTAGGAGCTGCCGAAGGCTGCGATCTTTTGCTTTTGACTCCATCAAAGGCTAAAACCCTATACAATGTGCGACTTTTAGCGATCCCCTACCAAGGAGCCTTAGTGAGCACGTTGCCACCCTGCCCGAAATGCAATTCCGAATACACCTACGAAGACGGTGCCCAACTGATCTGCCCTGAGTGCGCCCACGAGTGGTCGGCCAGCGGCGAAGCCGAAGTGACGTCCGATGATGCCGTGAAGAAAGATTCGGTCGGCAACGTGCTACAGGACGGCGACACCATCACCGTGATCAAGGACCTGAAGGTCAAGGGCACCTCGCTGGTGGTCAAGGTCGGCACCAAGGTCAAGAACATCCGCCTGTGCGATGGCGACCATGACATCGACTGCAAGATCGATGGCATCGGCCCGATGAAACTCAAGTCCGAGTTCGTCAGAAAGGTCTGATCCGCTTGTCAGCCATCCCGCGCCCGCCGTGGGATGGAGCTTCGCCCTCCCCCGCTTTGCCCTCCCGCATTTTCGCGTAATAGCCAGACGCCAGCCAATTTGACCTTACGCAATCTTTACCCGGAAAAAAACGCATTCCGCCAATAGACGCTTGCTATTTGACGAATAAGAATTATTCTCATTGAAACCTTTCAAGGAGATGAGCCCCATGACTTATTTGATCGACGCCTGGCTGGATCGCCCACACCCGTACCTCAGAATCCTGCATCGGGAAACCGGCGAAGTCTGTGCAGTACTGGAAGAAGAAGCCCTGCATGAGCTGCAGGATCAGGGTGATCTGGACGTCAGTAGCCTGAATTCCAGCGAACCGCTGGTGCTCAAGGAACTGGTGCGTAATCTGTTCCTGTTCTGCTATGCCCGGGCCTTGCGCCCGACCAATGAGCTGCATCACAAGATCGAAATATGAACAGCAACACAAACATGTGGGAGCGAGCTTGCTCGCGAAGGCAGCAACGCGATTACAGATTTGAACCGGATCGCCTGCATTCGCGAGCAAGCTCGCTCCCACAAAGGTTTTACAGAACGTCCAGCAGCTCGACGTCGAATACCAGAACGCTGTGCGGCGGGATGCTGCCAACGCCTTGAGCGCCGTAAGCCAGTTCGCTCGGCACGTACAAGCGCCATTTGCTGCCGGCATTCATCAGTTGCAGGGCTTCGGTCCAGCCGGCGATCACGCCGCCTACCGGGAATTCCGCTGGCTGGCCACGATCGTAGGAGCTGTCGAACACAGTGCCGTCGATCAGCATGCCGTGATAGTGAGTACGCACGGTGTCTTCACGGGATGGCTTGGCGCCTTCGCCCTGGGTCAGCACTTCGAATTGCAGACCGGAAGCCAGGGTGGTGATGCCTTCTTTCTTGGCATTTTCAGCCAGGAACGCACGGCCTTCGCCGGCAGCAGCTTCTGCTTTGGCGGCGGCTTCGGCTTGCATGATTTCGCGGATAACCTTGAAGCTGGCGGACATTTCTTCCTGGCCAACACGGCTTTCCTTACCGGCGAATGCGTCGGTCAGACCGGCCAGGATCGCGTCCAGGCTGACACCCGGTGGCGGGTTGTCGCGCAGCTGGTCACCCAGCTGACGGCCAATACCGTAGCTGACGCGGGTTTCGTCGGTGGACAGATTTACTTCGGACATGACAATGCTCCGCTCTGGGGCGATCCGGAAGGAAATATTCTTACAAACCCCTCCGAAATGCCCTACATGAAAAAGGGCGAGCAGACTAGCACAGATGCCCAGAGGATGGGACGCAAGGCCTACAGGGCCGAGCGCCAGGCCAGCGGCACTTTCAGGCTTTCTTCGCCACTGGCACCCAGTCCGCACATTTCATCGTGTACCGAGGTGTGGACGAGGTTGAACGGCAGCACCGGAAAGTTATGCAGCACATCCCGCGCATGTTCCACCGAACGCAGCATCAGCATGTTGCCCTTGGGATCACTCAGCGGATACGCCGCCCCATGCATCCGCGCCTCGAGCAGATAAAGTCCGCCCTCCATGGAGATCAGGTTCAGCTCATCGACCTTTCTGGCGATGGCAAACGCATTCAATTCTTGCAGGTTCATGAACGCACCTCGTGCGGTGGCGAGCCAGGACCTCTACAGGGATATGCCCGCGCGCACCAAAGCACAAGCCACAAACGACACCGCCCGTCTGTTTCGCAACAGACGGGCGGTGTTTTTGCAGCGATCAGCCAATGATCAGTGCTTGGTGAGCTTGTCCAGATAGCCCATGGCAAACGCCGAGATCACGAAGGTCATGTGGATGATCACGTACCACATCAGGTGCTCGGGATCGACGTTCTTGGCATCCATGAAGATCCGCAGCAGATGGATCGAGGAAATCGCCACGATCGACGCCGCCACTTTCATCTTCAGCGACGAGGAATCCATGGTGCCCAGCCAGCTGAGCTTCTCTTTGCCTTCGTCGATGTTCAGCTCGGACACGAAGTTCTCGTAACCGGAAATCATCACCATCACCAGCAAGCCGCCCACCAGCGCCATGTCAATCAGCGACAGCAGCACCAGGATCAGATCCGATTCGGCCATGGAAAACACGTTGGGAATGACGTGAAACACTTCCTGGAAGAATTTCAATGCCAGCGCCAGCAGCCCGAGGGACAGCCCGATGTAGATCGGCGCCAGCAGCCAGCGCGTGGCGTACATTGCATTTTCGATAAAGCGTTCCATTGACTCTCACACAATAAGGATTGAAATCGGCGGCGAGTATACCAGCCGCCCGTGACGACCAGAAACCGCCCGGCTCGCACCTCCAATCACTGCAACCTGCATGTGTAGGTGATTTTTTTTCTGCTACTGTCCAAACCATTGACCGCCTAGCGAAAGTGGACAGGACGACTGGAAATGCATGTGCGATTACCGTTGACGACTGCCGGAATTTGCCTCGCTCTGCTGCTGGGTGGCTGCTCGCCCGGCGAAGAGAAAAAACCCTCGGTCAGCCTCGACGCGAAGACGGCAACCTTCGAACATTCACTGGACGCCATCACCGACCCGAAACTCAAGGACGCCGTAACCGAACTCGGCGGTTCGCTGCTGCTGCTCGAACGCGCGCAGCTCAAGCTCGACAGCACCCCGCTGAAAACCGTCTACGGCGAAGACACGCTCGGCATCCTCAAGCACTACCCTTCGCCGCAGGCGCTGGTCGATACCTTTATCAACGGGCTGTTCGTGCTGCACAAGGACGCCAGTTCCGACTACCTTACTGACCTGCAACCGGTGTTCCCCTTCAACCTGAACATTCCCGGCGGTTTCCTGTTCCCGCATGGCGTGGAATGGCAATCGGTGACCCTGAGCAACAAACGGGTGATCGCCTATCAACCGGAGTGGTCGGAAACCGATCCCGGCATTCAGTTGAGCCCGTCCAGTTCCAACGTCAACAACCCCGATGACCTGACCGTGACCTACCCGTTCATCGAAGGGCTGGACGTGGACAAGAAGAGCCAGCCACAACCGGTGAGCCTGCAAGGCAAAGTCGAAGTCATCGCGCCGCGTCGCTTGTTCAGCTTCAACCTGAACCAGAAGGATGTCGGCCAGACCCGCACCGACGACAACCTCAGCGTCACTCTGCTGAAGCTTGAAAAGAACTACGCCGAAGTCGAATTCAGCAACAGCCTGCCATTGGCACCTGAGGTCGAGGGTGCGCAGCTCAATCCAGTCATCGTTCAGGCCCGCGACCCCAGCGGGCAATACCTGGTGCGCGCCGGTTCGATCAACGAGAGCCCGGCACAAGTCGCCTTCTACGAGAAACAACTGGCGCATCTGCAACAGCAGAAAACCTGGAGCGAGGCGTTGGAAAAACAGCTCGAGGACGAACAGCAGACCTTCGAGCAGCAGCATCCGCGCCGCTACAACAAGGTCTACTTCAATGGCCCCATCGATACCCTGGAAGTCAGCGTGCTGGATTTCTCATCGGCAACCGTGACTCGCAAGGCGCTGGACCTGCCGGTGCGCACCTTCAGTCAGCACACCACCGAAAAAGCCATCCAGCCGCTGGACCCGGCGGTAGTCGTCTATGACGACCTGGCGCCGAACTGGCTCAAGGGCGCGAGCCTCACCGAGGAAGCGTTGAAGGCCGGCATCCGCATCCATCAGTCCGTGGAGGATCCGAGCGCTGCACGCATCGAGTTCTCTCACCGTCGAACCTTCAACGATGAGCTGCTCGGCGATGACTTCAGCCCCGGCGAGAGTCCCGTGACCTTCTTCACCGAGAAACGCAGTGGCAAACTCGATGAGCCGATCGAACTGCCGCCCGAGGCGTATCAAGTCGATCCGCTGCAAGCGACGATCACTTACGATTTGAACCTGTTTCCGGAAACCCCGGCGATTGCCGTGGGCTCGATGCCGTTGTTTCTCGCGACCGTCGACAAGCAAACCTACGACGCCAAGTCCTTGCCCAAAGGCCTGGAGATCAAGAACAACATGCTGGTGGTGGACTTGAAACTGTTCCCGGCCAACGCCTGGCGATTCTTCGTCAAGGACGACAGCGGTAACTACCTGAAACAGATTCTTTCGGTCAGTCACGACGCGAGTGCGGATGGTCCGGCGCTGTTCGGCGTGCATTACTTCTATGGCCGTCCAACGCATGTGGAGACCTATCAGCGAACCGAACTCAATACCGTGCAATACGGCTTCGAGGTCAAGCTCGACAAGGCGCAGGTGCCCGACACTGCGCCGTGATTGCGTCTAATGGTCGAACACGCCGACCGTACGCCCACGCCCGCCATTGATCTGGCGCAGCTGTGCCTGCAGGTGCAGACTCCAGATCTGCGGATCGTCGGCCAGCTCGTAACCGTGCATCGTCAGGCTTTCAACAATGGTGTCGAGAATCGACTCGGCGGCGACCGGCCCGTGAAATGGGCCCTGAGCCTTGATGGCGGAAGGTTGTTCGCCGGCCATGCCGGCAGCGAAGAGCAAGGTCCACATGCCGTTATCGCCGGCCAGCGGTTTGATGGCGCATTCGATGCGGGTCACAAGACCCAGGCATTGACGGGTGAGGCAGAGGTTGCGCGACATGGCGGCGACCCTCGGTAAAACCTGTATTCAGCCTTCACGCGAAGGCTGTTTCGATCCAGTGATACTGTCGATGTCCTTGAGCTGAGAATAGAAGAAAAGTCCGCCGCGCAAGCCGGATGGAACCAGAAGGCGCCGAATGGTCATTGTGTGAATGTTGACGTCAGAGTAGTGGCACTTTTCCCGGAGATCACCACAAAAACCAATATGAAAAACAACTGTGGGAGCGAGCTTGCTCGCGAATGCGGATAATCAGGCAACTAATTGTCGACTGGTATGCCGCCTTCGCGAGCAAGCTCGCTCCCACAGGATTTACTCCAGACTTTTTAAGCTGGTTTGGCCTCTGCCAACGCCTCCTGCGCCAATTCCTTCTCGGCCTCTTTCAGATCGTCTTCACTGATCATCTCGGCAATCACCCGCAGACGCTCGACCACGCGCGCGTTGACGCTGCCTTCAGGGAACTGACCGTCAGCATCCGGCTCACCGGCCGGCTCGCCGACCAACAGGCTCAGCGCCTCATCGGCCTGACGCACCGCGTACACATGGAACTGCCCGGCACGCACCGCCGCCAGCACCTTTTCGTCGAGCATCAGCGTGGCGACGTTGGCCTGCGGAATGATCGCACCTTGCTCGCCCGTCAGTCCCCGTGCTTCGCAGAGGCGGAAGAAACCTTCGATCTTCTCGTTGACCCCGCCGACTGCCTGCACTTCGCCGAACTGGTTGATCGAACCGGTGATCGCAAAGCACTGCTTGAGCGGAGTTTTCGACAGCGCCGAAATCAGCGTGCAAGCCTCGCCCAGCGACGCACTGTCGCCATCGACGTAACCGTAGGATTGCTCCAGCGCGATGCTCGCGGAAATCGCCAGCGGGAATTCCTGGGCGTAACGGCTGCCCAGATACCCGGTGAGAATCATCACACCCTTGGAGTGGATCGGTTGCCCAAGGTTGACCTCGCGCTCGATGTCGACGATACCGCTGCCACCCGGGTACACCGTGGCGGAAATCCGCGCCGGCACACCAAACGCCGAATCACCGACTTCCAGCACGGTCAGCCCGTTGCACTTGCCAACCGCGGCGCCGTCGGTGTCGATCAGGATAATCCCGGCAAGCATGTCGTCGAGAATCCGCGCCGAGACCCGACCCGTGCGAGTGGCCTTGGCTTTCAGCGCACGCTCGATGTGCCCGGCATCGGTCATTTCATCACCGGCCAGATGGCGGATGAAATCCGCTTCGCTGACCAGTTGGAACAGATCGCCGATCCGCGCCGACAAACGCCCCTGATGCTCCGCCAGCCGCGCGCTATAGGTCGCCAGACGCGCCACCGCATCGGCGGTCAGCGGCGCCATGCCTTCTTCCGAAGTACGGGTTTTCAGCAACTGGGCAAATTGCTCCAGGCTTTCGTCGACCATCGGAATGTCTTCGTCGAAGTCGACCAGCACGCGGAACATCTCCTGGAAGTCCGGATCCAGGTCCTGCAGCGTGTAATACAGCTGGCGCGCGCCGATGATGATGACTTTGACCTGCAACGGGATGTGCTGCGGGTTGAGGGTCACGGTGGCGAAACGGCCCATCTCGCCCAGCGGTGATTCCATCTTCAGCTTGCGCGATTGCAGGGCCCGCTTCAGCGCATCCCACACGAACGGCTCGCTGAGCATTTTTTCCGCTTCAAGAATCAGGAAGCCGCCGTTGGCACGGTGCAGTGCACCCGGGCGCAACTGCCGATAAGTCGTGTAGAGCGCACCCTGATCGGTGGTGTATTCGATACGACCGAACAGGTTTTCGTAGGTCGGATGCGGCTCGAACACCACCGGCGCACCGCCGCTGGCCGGATGCCCGACCACCAGGCTCGGCGCGTATTGCTCTTCCAGCAGTTTGCGCGCCACGGCGTCGGTCTTGCTGTCGTCGACCAGTTGCTCGACCACGGTTTTCAGCAGGTACACCTGCATCGCCTGCAGGTAACCGCAGACCGCAGCGTTCTCCGCGTACTTCTCGGACAGCGGCGAGAGCAACGGCTGCAAGGCCAGGGTGATGGTTTCTTCGTTGAGCTGACGCAACTGATTGTTCGACTCGCGCTTCCACTGCGGCAGGCTCGCGAGTTCTTCATTCAGACGTTCCTCGAGCCCGGAAATGTCCTCGTGGAAACGCTCACGATCGGCTTCCGGCAATTGCGAGAACTCGGCCTCGTCCAGCGCCTTGCCTTCGAGCATCGGCGTGAAGGCGATATTGCTGCTGTCACGGTACAGGGCGACGTCTTTTTCCAGGGCCAGACGTTCGATGACGTCCAGTGCCTTGTCGTAGCGCTGGTTGAAGGCGCGGTCGATGGCGCTTTTCTTTTGCTGGTAGGACGGGTGTTCGAACACCGCAGGGAAAGTCGCCAGCAGGTTGTCGATCAGCCCGTTGATATCGCCGATGAACGCAGCGGCCGTTCCCGAAGGCAGTTCCAGCGCTCGCGGTTCGCGCGGCTCATCGAAATTGTTGACGTAGACCCAGTCCGCCGGGGTCTGCAGGCGTTTGCCTTCGGCCTTCAGGTAGCGTTTGACGAACGAAAACCGGCCGGTGCCCGGTTCGCCCATGACAAAGACGTTGTAACCGGGGCGTGGCATCGCCACACCGAACTGCAAGGCTTCGACCGCACGTTCCTGGCCGAGCACACCGCGAAAGGGCTCCAGATCATTGGTGGTAGTGAAGCTGAACTGTTCAGCGGAAAACGGACGAGTCAGCGCTTCGGGCGCTATACGCAGGCTGGCAGCAACAGGATCAGGCATCGGGCTTCCTTAACAATCAGGCGGGGCAGATAGCGGCATTCTGGCGCTGCCCGTGCCCCACTGGCAAGGCGCGCCACACGACAAAGCATAGACAACCGGACCACCCCGCTTCGCCCCCCGTGAATCCGGGGTTATCGCCAAATCTTTTGTAAAAAATCACGGAACCCCCGGAACGTGCCTAAACTCCAAACTGCGCGGCTGGAACTAATACCGGCCCACTGGCGCTTCAGGGGTCTGTTATCACAGAGCCTGGAGGTCAGAACCCTGTCCATTGGTATGCACACAAAGAGAACAAAGCTATGAAACGGATTCTTCTCGGTACTCTCTTCACCGCTGTTTCCATCAACGCCATGGCGCAAGCCCCGGGTGGCCCGGATTGCGGTTGGGGCAACATGCTGTTCGAAGGTCAGCGTGGCACCCCGGCACACTTCCTGGCATCCACCACTAACGGCACCTCCGGTAACGCTACGTTCGGTATGACTTCCGGCACCAACGGTTGCTCGACCAACGCGTCGCTGACCTACGGCGGTAAATCCTGGTTCGCCATGAATGGCATGATGAACGAGCTGTCCGAAGACATGGCCAAGGGCAACGGCGAAGCGCTGACGACCTATGCCGTGGTACTGGGCGTGGCGCCGGAAGACCGTGCGCACTTCGCTGCTGTCACTCACGAGCACTTCCAGCAGATCTTCAGCAAGGCTGACGTAACCGCCGAAGACGTGCATACCAACACCCTGGCCGTTCTGAAATCAGACCCACGTCTGGCCAAGTACGCGACTCAGGCTTAAGCTCGACCCCACCCGCTTCTCTCGGGAAGCGGGTTTTGTTTTTTATGGCCCACCCTTTTTGAGCAATGCAAGTCAGTTGTGACATGTGCTGAGCCCTGTGGCGAGGGAGCTTGCTCCCGC
>NZ_AKJP02000013.1:0-105380 GCF_000282275.2 Pseudomonas sp. GM30
TGCGGCACGCTGCGATCTTTTGATTTTGATTTCAACAAACCGAATCAAAAGATCGCAGCGTATCGCAGCCCCGACAGGAATCCGGTTCAGATTCAATTCCCCGGCCGATGCGTTAAACTCCCGCCCATTGCTGTCTGGAGCTTCTTATGCGCGAAGAGTTGAACCAAGGCCTGATCGACTTCCTCAAGGCCTCCCCTACCCCGTTCCACGCCACCGCCAGCCTCGTTCAGCGTCTGGAGGCCGCCGGTTACGTGCGCCTCGACGAGCGCGAGCCATGGACCACCGAGGCCAACGGCCGCTACTACGTCACCCGTAACGACTCCTCGATCGTCGCGATCAAAATGGGCCGCAACTCGCCGCTGCACGACGGCATCCGTCTGGTCGGTGCCCATACCGACAGCCCGTGCCTGCGGGTCAAGCCGCAACCGGAACTGCAACGTCAGGGCTTCTGGCAACTGGGCGTTGAAGTCTACGGCGGCGCACTGCTGGCGCCGTGGTTCGACCGCGACCTGTCGCTGGCCGGCCGTGTCACTTTCCGCCGTGATGGCAAGGTCGAAAGCCAGCTGATCGACTTCAAGGCACCGATCGCAATCATTCCCAACCTGGCGATTCACCTCAACCGTGAAGCCAATCAGGGCTGGGCGATCAACGCGCAGACCGAGCTGCCGCCGATCCTTGCGCAATTCGCCGGTGACGAGCGCGTCGACTTCCGCGCGGTACTGACTGATCAGCTGGCTCGCGAACATGGTCTGAACGCCGACGTGGTGCTGGATTACGAGCTGAGTTTCTACGACACCCAGAGCGCGGCGATCATCGGCCTGCATGGCGACTTCATTGCCGGCGCGCGCCTCGACAACCTGTTGTCCTGCTACGCCGGCCTGCAAGCTCTGCTCACTGCCGACAGCGAAGAAACCTGCGTGCTGGTGTGCAACGATCACGAAGAAGTTGGCTCCTGCTCGGCCTGCGGTGCCGATGGCCCGATGCTCGAACAGACCCTGCGCCGCCTGCTGCCGGAAGGTGACGAGTTCGTCCGCACCATCCAGAAATCGCTGCTGGTCTCGGCCGACAACGCCCACGGCGTGCACCCCAACTACGCCGAGAAGCACGACGCCAACCACGGCCCGAAACTCAACGCCGGCCCGGTGATCAAGGTCAACAGCAACCAGCGCTACGCCACCAACAGCGAAACCGCCGGGTTCTTCCGCCACCTGTGCATGGCCGAAGAAGTGCCGGTGCAGAGCTTCGTGGTACGCAGCGACATGGGTTGCGGCTCGACCATCGGCCCGATCACCGCCAGCCACCTGGGCGTGCGCACCGTCGACATCGGCCTGCCGACCTTCGCCATGCACTCGATCCGCGAACTGTGCGGCAGCCACGACCTGGCGCACCTGGTCAAAGTGCTGAGCGCGTTCTACGCCAGTCGCGAGTTGCCATAAGCTCATCGCAACCCCTGTAGGAGCTGCCGCAGGCTGCGATCTTTTGATCTTGCTTTTGAATTGCATACCCAAGATCAAAAGATCGCAGCCTTCGGCAGCTCCTACAGGTCGAAAGCGACCTAGACTTAAATCATTCCCTTCGACAAGGCAGTCACCATGATTTCGATGTCCTCCTTCCACGCCATGCTCATTCCCATTCTGTCCGGGATGATTCTGCTGGCGATCGGTTTCAACTTCCGCGACAAGAACGCCGGTGTGTTTGCCATGTGGGTCGGCATGCTGATGATTCTGGCGACCGTGGTCTACAAGATCCTCGCCAAACTCAACGAATAAATCCGCGCCCGGCTCGCATTGATTCTGGCTGCCTCGTACACTCGCTCAATTCGCCCCTTTGCGAGGTTGACCGCCTAGTGTTCGCTCGTCTGTTTGCTCTGCCCTGCCTGTTCCTTGTCTGCCTGATGACGCTGCTGCCCGTAGCGCCCGCCCACGCGGTCGGGTTGCCGGGCCTGCTTAACACCACCAAGACGCAGCCGGAGGCGCAAGAGCCGCTGGGCCAGTCGCTGGATGAAGTCATCAAGTCGCTGGAAAACGACAAGCAACGCGCACAATTGCTCAGCGATCTGAAAAAACTGCGCGACGCCACCAAGAAAGCCCAGGCTTCACCGGAAGAAGGCGTGCTGGGCCTGATCGGCGGCACGCTGGCCAGTTTCGAGAAACAGTTCTCCGGTGACGACAGCCCGCTGACCCGCTGGTCCGACGAGTTCGATCTGGCCAAGGACGAACTCGATAACCTGATGTTGCCCGCCAGCGAATGGCTGCCGATCATCTTCGGCTTCGCGGTGATCCTGATGGTCTGGAGCCTGCTCGCCGCCGCGCTGATCTGGCTCGGCCACCGGGTGCGCATGCGCTTCGGCCTGACCGAAGAACTGCCGCAGCATCCCAAGGCCCTCGACATGCTGCGCTTCGCCCTGCGCAAGCTCGGGCCGTGGCTGATTGCATTGGTCATCACCGTGTACATGAGCTACGCGCTGCCGTCGTCACTGGGTAAAAGCCTGGCGATGGTGCTGGCTTATGCGTTGGTGGTCGGCACCTGTTTCTCGGCGATCTGCGTGATCGCTTTCTCGCTGCTCGACGGCCCGCACCGGCACCGGGCGCTGTACATCCTGCGGCATCAGGCGTTCCGTCCGTTGTGGCTGATCGGCAGCTTCGCCGCATTCGGTGAAGCGCTGAGTGACCCGCGCCTGGTCGAAGGCCTGGGCGTGCACCTGGCGCACACCACCGCGACCATCACCAACGTGCTCGCGGCGCTGTTCACCGGGTTGTTCATCCTGCGTTTCCGCCGGCCGATCGCACACCTGATCCGCAACCAGCCATTGTCCCGCCGCCTGACCCGCCGCGCCCTCAGCGACACCATCGATATCCTCGGCACCTTCTGGTACGTGCCGGCGCTGGTGCTGGTCGGGATCTCGCTGTTCGCGACGTTCGTCTCCGCCGGTGACACCAGCACGGCCCTGCGCCAGTCACTGATCTGCACGGTGCTGCTGGTGATGTGCATGGTGATCAACGGCCTCGTGCGCCGTCACTCGCTCAAACCGCAGCGCGGGCCGAAGCGCCATGCGTTGTACTCCGAGCGCCTGAAAAGCTTCTTCTACACCCTCGCCCACCTGCTGGTGTGGCTGATCTTCATCGAGCTCGGCCTGCGCGTATGGGGCAAGTCGCTGATCGGCTTTGCCGAGGGCGAAGGGCATGACGTCAGCGTCAAACTGTTCAGCCTGATCGGCACGCTGATTTTCTCCTGGCTGATCTGGATCCTCGCCGACACCGCCGTGCACCACGCCCTCACCCGCTCGCGCAAAGGCCTGGCGAATGCACGCGCGCAGACGATGATGCCGCTGATCCGCAACGTGCTGTTCGTGGCGATTTTCATCATCGCGCTGATCGTCGCCCTGGCGAACATGGGCATGAACGTCACGCCGTTGCTGGCCGGTGCCGGTGTCATCGGTCTGGCTATCGGTTTCGGTGCGCAGTCACTGGTGGCGGATTTGATCACCGGCCTGTTCATCATCATCGAAGACTCGCTGGCGATCGACGACTACGTGGATGTCGGCGGTCACCTGGGCACCGTCGAAGGCCTGACGATCCGCACCGTGCGCCTGCGCGACATCGACGGCATCGTCCACACCATCCCGTTCAGCGAAATCAAAAGCATCAAGAACTACTCGCGGGAATTCGGCTACGCGATCTTCCGGGTGGCGGTGCCGTACAACATGGAAATCGACGACGCGATCAAACTGATGCGCGAAGTCGGCCAGAAAATGCGCACCGACCCGTTGCAGCGGCGCAACATCTGGTCGCCACTGGAGATCCAGGGCGTGGAAAGTTTCGAGTCCGGCAGCGCGATTCTGCGCGCGCGGTTCAAGACTGCGCCGATCAAACAATGGGAAGTTTCCCGAGCGTTCAACCTGTCGCTCAAGCGCCATCTGGACGAGGCCGGACTCGATCTGGCGACGCCACGCATGAGCGTGCAGGTCATCACTGCCGGCGGTGGCCAGCCGAAGGAATAGCACTTCGCGCAGACACTCGGGTCACAAGCAGGGAAGCCAGAAAAACAATAACCATGGAGACACCCGATGCAGCTGACACGCATTGCCCAGACCGTTCTGCTCACGCTGCTGGCCGGCACCGCCAGCGCCGCCACCCTGGACAGCACCCGCGAACAGATCGCCACGCAAGCCAAGGCACTTGAACCGCAACTGCTGGAAACCCGCCGCGACATCCACGCGCATCCGGAACTGGGCAACACCGAGACACGCACCGCGGAACTGGTCGCCAGACAACTGAAGGCCATGGGCCTGGAAGTCAAAACCAACGTCGCCCGCACCGGCGTGGTCGCCATACTCAAAGGTGCCCTGCCCGGCCCGACCGTGGCCTTGCGCGCCGACATGGACGCGCTGCCGGTCAAGGAAGTCGCCGACCTGCCCTTCGCCTCGAAAGCCAAAGGCACTTATCTGGACAAAGAAGTCGACGTGATGCACGCCTGCGGCCACGACGCCCACACCGCGATCCTGCTGAGCACGGCGAAAATTCTTACGGGCATGCGCGACACCCTGCCGGGCACCGTGGTGTTCTACTTCCAGCCCGCCGAAGAAGGCCCGAGCGACTTCATCCCCGACGGCAAAAACACCTGGGGCGCGAAAATGATGGTCGAAGAAGGCGTGATGAAATCACCCAAACCCGACGCCGTGTTCGGCCTGCACGTCTGGGCCGGCGTCCCCGCCGGCCAGATCGCCTACCGCCCGGGCGCCACCCTGGCGAGTTCGGACGACCTGCGCATCAAGATCCTCGGCAAACAGACCCACGCCGGCCGCCCCTGGGACGGCATCGACCCGATCACCGTCGGCGCACAAACCATCGTTGGCCTGCAAACCGTGGTCAGCCGCCGCACCGATATTTCGTCCTATCCGTCGGTGGTCAGCATCGGCACCATCAACGGCGGCACCCGCTACAACATCATTCCCGAATCCGTGGACATGAGCGGCACCATCCGCTCCTACGACTACGGCATCCGCCAGAAACTCCACGCCGACGTGCGCCAGACCATCGAAAAAATCGCCGAAAGCGGCGGCGCGAAAGCCGACGTGACCATCATCGAAAAATACGACCCCACGATCAACAACCCGGCACTGACGGAAAAAATGCTGCCGACGCTGAAGTGGGCGGCCAAGGATGACGTGGTGAACGCACCGCTGGTGGGCGGCGCGGAAGACTTCTCGTTCTTTGCCAAGGAAGTGCCCGGGCTGTTTGTGTTTCTGGGGGTGACGCCACGGGATCAGGACATGAGCAAGGCGGCGCCGAATCACAATCCGGGGTTCTTTGTGGATGAGTCGGCACTGGTGGTTGGAGTGAGGACGATGGCGTCGCTGGCGACGGATTATTTGTATGCCAATGCCGGGGCGGGCAAGTAGAGATGAAGTGACAGTGGGGGCGCCTTCGCGAGCAGGCTCGCTCCCACAGTTGGATTGGATGTATTCAGTTGGAGATTGGTCGGCTGTCAGGCCGCCTTCGCGAGCAAGCTCGCTCCCACAGTGGGATTGGGTGCAGGCAGTTGGAGATTGGTTGGCTGTCAGGCCGCCTTCGCGAGCAAGCTCGCTCCCACAGTGGATTGGGTGCGGGCTGTTGGAGATTGGTCGGCTGGGAGGTCGCTATCGCGAGCAGGCTCACTCCTACAGAAAAGCAAAAGCCGACCGCAGGCTCTTCACCACTCAAATGGCCGAGTGTCAGCTCGCCGAAAGCTCTTGATCTTGACTCACCGGCCCGTCGGCAGGCTGAGCGGAGGGATTGATCCGGGGGTGGGAGCGAAGCGACCGTTCGACGAAGTCGAACACATCGAGAGGAGGTGCAGCGAAGCAAACCGGAGGCGATGCGCCCGGATCGATACCGGAGCGAAGGAACCCCGAGCTTTAGCGAGCGGGCCGAACGTCAGGGCACAGACCTTTGGTTCCTTTGGGGCGTTTGCCAAAGGGACTCGCTGTAAGAGCGAAACCGTCAGCGGCAGCACCCGAAGAAACGGATATTCACACAGAACCCAACAGCCTGGTCGGCCCAGAGGCCGCCAAGGCCAAACGCTCAAACAACATCTACACCAACGTGAATCGCATCATGCCGCCAAAACTCCAGATCACAATCAATCAACCGCTCATGCTGATCATAATTGACCCGAGCAATCCGTAACCCCGGACTCCCGACAGACACCCGCAAAGCCGCCGCCGCATCCACCGACAATGACGTCGGCACAATCTCGAACCGCACCCGCCCATAGCGCAAATCGTAATGCCGCGCATAAAGCTCGGTCATCGACTGATTCAAATCAAATCCCAGAATCCCCGGAAAATACTGCGGATTCAGATAGTGCTCCACATACAAAACCAGCCGCCCGTCAATCCGCCGCGACCGGCAAATCTGAATCACGCTCGACAAAGCAGGCAACTGCAACAACGCACAAACCGCCACCGATGCCGGCTGCAACCGCGCCGAAATCACCTCGGTCGACGGCACCCGCCCCTGCGCACTGACCATCGCGTGAAAGTGACTGCGCTGCATCAGGTTGTACGCCAGACGTGGCGGCGAAACGAACCAGCCACGGCGCTCCTCGCGATAGATCTGCCCCTGCGCCTCCAACTGCAACAAGGCCTCACGCACAGTAATGCGCGTGGTGCCGAACAACTCACTGAGCTTGCGCTCGGCCGGCAACTTGCTCCCGGGCGCGAGCAGGCCGTGATCAAGCTGCTCCTGCAGCACCTGACCAATCGCTGTCACCGCTTTTGTTGCCTCATCGCGCATCAACGTTACCTATCTGGACTAGACCAGCACTGTTTCAGGGCAAAAACCGTACGGCCTGCAAGCCGTTTCCATGTGTTGCAAGCCTAGGCAGTGCAGATGACCGAGAGATGACAAACCCGCCCGACGGTCGTCCTCATGACTTGCAATACATCGGCCAAGTCCCTTGTCCGCCGGGGCTTTGACCTTGGTCTACGCTTACCGGGCAAGCGCCAAACCCGGGCCAATAAAAGGCCTGCCGGGCCACCGCCGACATCAAAGTGTCATCCAGCCCCCTTAAATTGGCTCAGGTATTGCTGACCTAGACCAACACAAACCGCAATCGCAGCGTTGAACACGACCAAGGAGCTTCGGAATGAAACAGCTTTTCCTGGCAACACTGTTAGGCTCGACCATTGCAATGTGCACCTCCGCCATGGCGGCGGGTACCGACCTGAAAACCCTCGAAGCCGCTGCGAAAGCGGAAGGCGCCGTCAACAGCGTCGGCATGCCCGATGACTGGGCCAACTGGAAAGGCACCTGGGAAGACCTGGCGAAAACCTATGGCCTGAAACACATCGACACCGACATGAGTTCGGCCCAGGAAATCGCCAAGTTCGCCGCGGAAAAAGACAATGCCACCGCCGACATCGGCGACGTCGGCGCCGCCTTCGGCCCGATCGCGGTCAAGCAAGGCGTGGTGCAACCGTACAAGCCAAGCACTTGGGATCAGGTCCCGGACTGGGCCAAGGACAAGGACGGCAACTGGGCACTGGCCTACACCGGCACCATCGCCTTCATCGTCAACAAGAAGCTGCTGCACGGCTCCGAAGTCCCAACCAAATGGGCCGATCTCAAGGGCGGCAAATACAAGGTTTCCATTGGTGACGTGAGCACCGCCGCGCAAGCCGCCAACGGCGTACTGGCCGCAGCCCTGGCCAATGGTGGCGACGAGAAGAACATCCAGCCGGCCCTGCTGCTGTTTGCAGACATCGCCAAGCAAGGTCGCCTGTCGATGGCCAACCCGACCATCGCCACCATGGAAAAAGGCGAGATCGAAGTCGGCGTGGTCTGGGACTTCAACGGCCTGAGCTACAAGGCCAAGATGGCCAACCCGGATGACTACGTGGTGCTGATCCCGTCCGATGGCTCGGTGATTTCCGGCTACACCACCATCATCAACAAGTACGCGAAAAACCCGAACGCCGCCAAGCTGACCCGCGAATACATCTTCAGCGACGCCGGCCAGACCAACCTCGCTCGCGGCAATGCTCGTCCGATCCGCGCCGATCACCTGCAACTGCCGGAAGACGTGAAAGCCAAGCTGCTGCCCAACGAGCAGTACAAGAAAGTCACGCCGATCAAGGACGCCGACGCCTGGGAAAAAACCTCCAAGGCCCTGCCGCAGAAGTGGAACGAAGAAGTCATCGTAGAGATGAAGTAAGCCTGTAATTCCCACTTTCGGGATTGCCGGAGATCCCTGTGGGAGCGAGCTTGCTCGCGAATGCGGTCTTTCATTCAGCATTGATGTTGGCTGACACGACGCCTTCGCGAGCAAGCTCGCTCCCACAAGGACTCCCGAATGAATCTGACACTTCCTGTTTTCGCGGAGTTTTTGCCCCTATGAAGCACAACGTCATCCTTGTCGTGCTCGACGGTCTCAACTATGAGGTCGCGCGTCACGCCATGGGGCATCTGCAGGCTTACGTTGGCGCAGGACGCGCCGCGCTCTATCAGTTGGAGTGCGAGTTGCCAGCCCTGTCCCGACCGCTTTACGAATGCATCCTTACCGGCGTGCCGCCGATCGACAGCGGCATCGTCCACAACAACGTTGCGCGCCTGTCCAACCAGCGCAGCATCTATCACTACGCCCGCGACGCCGGCCTGAAAACCGCCGCAGCGGCTTATCACTGGGTCAGCGAGTTGTACAACCGCTCACCGTTCGTAGCGGCCCGCGACCGTCATACCGACGATCCATCGCTACCGATCCAGCACGGGCATTTCTACTGGAACGATCACTACCCGGATTCGCACCTGTTCGCCGACGCGGAACACCTGCGCCTGCGCCATGCGCCGAACTTCCTGCTGATCCACCCGATGAACATCGACGACGCCGGCCACAAGCACGGCCTCGATTCCGCGCAATACCGCAACAGCGCGCGCTCAGCGGACATCATCCTCGCCGATTACCTGCAAGGCTGGCTCGACGCCGGTTATCAAGTGCTGGTGACTGCCGATCACGGCATGAACAACGACCGCTCGCACAACGGCTTGCTGCCGGAAGAACGCCAGGTGCCGCTGTTTATCCTCGGCAACGCCTTCAGCCTCAACGCTGACGCCGCGCCGAAGCAGACCGAGATCTGTGGCACCGTCTGCGAACTGCTCGGCGTGCCCCACGACAAACCTGTGTGCCGGGAGCTGCTCAAGTGAACGCCATGACTCGCGGCAAATGGCTGGCGGCCCTGTGTCTGGTGCCGTTCGCGCTGTTCTTTATCGTGTTCGAAATCGCCCCGCTGGTCTGGGTGATGATCAACAGCCTGCAATCGGAAGAGTTCGGCTGGGGCTTTGCCAACTTCAGCAAGATCTTCAGTTCGAAGTTCTATCTGCAGGCGATCCAGTACAGCCTGGAGATCAGTTTCTGGTCCAGTGTGTTCGGCATCATCATCGCCGTGCTCGGGGCGTATTCATTGCGCCGGGTCGACTCGAAACTGCGCAACTTCGTGAATGCCTTCGCCAACATGACCAGCAACTTCGCCGGTGTGCCGCTGGCCTTCGCATTCATCATCCTGCTCGGGTTCAACGGCAGCATCACCATCATGCTCAAGCAGGCGGGGATCATTCAGGACTTCAACCTGTATTCGAAAACCGGTCTGATCATCCTCTACACCTATTTCCAGATTCCCCTCGGCGTGCTGCTGCTCTACCCGGCCTTCGACGCCTTGCGTGAAGACTGGCGCGAATCCGCCGCGCTGCTCGGCGCCAACGGCTGGCAGTTCTGGCGCCACATCGGTCTGCCGGTGCTGACCCCGGCCCTGCTCGGCACTTTCGTGATCCTGCTGGCCAACGCCCTCGGCGCCTACGCCACGGTGTATGCGCTGACCACCGGTAACTTCAACGTGCTGCCAATCCGCATTGCGGCGATGGTTTCCGGGGATATTTCCCTGGATCCGAATCTGGCCAGCGCCCTGGCTGTGGTGCTGGTGGCGTTGATGACCATCGTCACCGTTGTGCATCAACTGTTGTTGAAGAGGAGCTACCATGTCTCGCGCTGAATCCGGCCCGGCCGGCGTCTACCACCGCGTCGTGGTTTATCTGCTGTTCGCGATCCTGCTGCTGCCGCTGGTGGGTACACTGATCTACTCGATTGCCAGCAGTTGGTCGGCGACCATTTTGCCCAGCGGTTTCACCTTCAAGTGGTATCTCCAGTTGTGGAGCGACCCACGCTTTCTGCATGCCTTCGGCCAGTCGCTGCTGGTGTGCGTCGGCGCGCTGGTGCTGTCGGTGGTGCTGATCCTGCCGCTGCTGTTCGTGGTGCATTACCACTTCCCGAAACTCGATGCGCTGATGAACATCCTGATCCTGCTGCCCTTCGCGGTGCCGCCAGTGGTGTCGTCGGTCGGGCTGTTGCAACTCTATGGTTCCGGGCCGCTGGCGATGGTCGGTACGCCGTGGATCCTGATCGGTTGCTACTTCACCGTGGCGCTGCCGTTCATGTACCGGGCGATCACCAATAACCTGCAGGCGATCAACCTGCGCGACCTGATGGACGCCGCGCAACTGCTCGGCGCCAGCACCTTTCAGGCGGCGTTTCTGGTGGTGCTGCCAAACCTGCGCAAAGGCCTGATGGTCGCGTTGCTGCTGTCGTTCTCGTTCCTGTTCGGTGAGTTCGTGTTCGCCAACATCCTCGTCGGCACGCGCTACGAAACCCTGCAGGTGTACCTGAACAACATGCGCAACAGCAGCGGCCACTTCACCAGCGCGCTGGTGATCTCGTACTTCTTTTTCGTGCTGGTCCTGACCTGGATCGCCAACATCTTGAACAAGGACAAAAGCGAATGAGCTATGTCAGCGTCCAGAACCTGAAGAAAAACTACGCGGGCACCACGGTGTTCAGCGACATCAACTGCGAGATCAACAAGGGCGAGTTCGTCACCCTGCTCGGCCCGTCCGGTTGCGGCAAGTCCACGCTGCTGCGCTGCATTGCCGGGCTGACGCCGGTGGATGGCGGCAAGATCCTGCTCGATGGCGTCGACATCGTGCCGCTGAGTCCGCAGAAACGCGGGATCGGCATGGTGTTCCAGAGCTACGCGCTGTTCCCCAACATGACCGTCGAACAGAACGTCGCCTTCGGCCTGCGCATGCAAAAGGTCAATGCCGACGACAGCCACAAGCGCGTCGCCGAAGTACTGAAACTGGTCGAGCTCAACGATTTCGCCAGCCGTTATCCGCACCAGCTTTCCGGCGGTCAGTGCCAGCGCGTGGCCCTCGCCCGCTCGCTGGTGACTCGCCCACGCTTACTGCTGCTGGATGAACCGCTGTCGGCGCTGGATGCGCGGATTCGCAAACACCTGCGCGAGCAGATCCGGCAGATCCAGCGCGAACTCGGCCTGACCACGATTTTCGTCACCCACGATCAGGAAGAAGCGCTGACCATGTCCGACCGGATTTTCCTGATGAACCAAGGGAAAATCGTGCAAAGCGGCGACGCCGAAACCCTTTACACCGCGCCGGTCGATCTGTTCGCCGCCGGTTTCATCGGCAACTACAACCTGCTCGACGCCGACAGCGCCTCGAAGCTGTTGCGACGGCCGATCAACCACCGCATCGCGATTCGCCCGGAAGCCATCGAGCTGAGCCTCAACGGCGAACTCGAAGCACAGATCCGCAGCCACAGCCTGCTCGGTAACGTGATCCGCTATCGAGTCGAGGCGCGTGGCGTGGAACTGGTGGTGGACGTGCTCAACCGCTCGGCGGCGGATCTGCATCCCGACGGTCAGCGTCTGGCGCTTTCCATCGATCCGACGGCCCTGTGTGAGGTAGCCTGATGACTTTGCTGACGTTGAAGAGAGAACTGCACTGATGGCCCTGGCAATTTTTGATCTGGACGAAACCCTGATCCACGGCGACTGCGCCACCCTCTGGAGCGAGCAGATGGGGCGCCTGGGCTGGGTCGATCCCGAGTCGTTCATGCGCAAGAACAACGAGCTGATGGACGCCTACAGCCATGGCAAATTGCGCATGGAAGAATTCATGGCGTTCAGCCTCGAACCGATGATCGGGCGCACCCCGGAAGAGGTCGAACACCTGGTCGGCCCGTGGGTGGAAGACTTCATCGAACCGATCATCTTCAGCGACGCGACCAAAACCATCGCCGCCCACCGCAAGGCCGGCGACCGGATTCTGGTGATCTCGGCTTCCGGCACGCACCTGGTCAAACCGATCGCCGAGCGCCTGGGCATCGACGAAATTCTCGGCATCGAACTGGACGTTGCGCACGGCGTTTACACTGGCCAGACCGTCGGCACGCTGACCTACCGCGAAGGCAAGATCACCCGCCTGCTGGAATGGCTGGACGCCGAGGAAGAGAATCTGGAAGGCGCGAGTTTCTACTCCGACTCACGCAACGATTTGCCATTACTGCTGAAGGTGGACTTCCCGCATGTGGTGAATCCGGATCCGGTCCTGCTGGAGCACGCCGAAAAAGCAGGCTGGCCGATCCATCTCTGGAAGTAAACATAGATCCAAATGTGGACGCTTAACTGTGGCGAGGGAGCTTGTCGGATCGCCGCACCGTCCCGCTCGGCTGCGAAGCAGTCGCGGAACCATTCAACCGGTTTGATCTGACTCACCGCATTGAATGATTTTGGGACCGCTTCGCGACCCAGCGGGAGCAAGCTCCCTCGCCACAGGTTTTGCGGTGTCAGGTGAGGCTGTCGTCAATCACCAGCACCACCTTCCCCGCCACCGTATTGCTCGCCAGCTCGGCAAACGCCGCTTCGGCATCCTTCACCGCAAAGGTTTTCGCCAGTTGCGGGCTCAACCGTCCTTCGGCAAACAGCGGCCACACATGCTGTCCCAGGTCACTGAGCAGGTCGGCCTTGAACTGATCGTCGCGACTGCGCAACGTCGAGCCGAGCAACTGCACGCGCTTGCCCAGCACCTGCGCCAGGTCCAGTTTCGCTTCGCGCCCGCCCATCAGGCCGATCAGTACCCAGCGTCCGTCCAGCGCCGTCAGCTTCAGGTTCAGCGCGGCGTAGTTGCCGCCGACCGGATCAAGGATCACGTCAAACGGCCCGAAGTCGCGCAGGCTCTCCAGATCATCGCTGCGTATCACGCCGCCCTGGGCGCCCAGTGCCTCACAGTAGGCCAAGCGCTCGGCCGAACCAACGCTGACCCAAGAGGGATTGCCGAACGCCTTGCACAGCTGAATGGCGGCTGAACCAATTCCACTGGCCCCGGCGTGCAGGAGAACCTTTTCGCCGGGTTTCAGCGCCGCCAGTTGAAACACGTTCAGCCAGACCGTTGCATAAACCTCGGGTAATGCAGCGGCCTCGATCAACGAAACGCCCTCGGGCACCGGCAGCACGTGCCGTCCGTCGACGACCACTTCTTCAGCCATCCCGCCCCCGGCCAGCAAGGCGCAGACGCGGTCGCCGACCTGCCAGGACGAACCGGCGCCGACCTCGCTGATCACCCCGGAGCACTCAAGACCGAGCACCTGACTGGCACCGGGCGGTGGTGGATAAAGCCCGGCTTTCTGTAATAAATCGGCGCGATTGAGGCCCGCAGCCGCCACGCGAATGCGCACTTGTCCTGCATCACATGCCGGACTCGGCTCTTCAAGCCATGCCACTTGACCTTCAACGCCTTGCAATGCCTTCACAGTGCCTCCATAGTGAGTCTGGACTGAGCCCGAAGCTGTAGCGCCGGGCTTTTTGCATTATGCGACCGGCTCTCGTAGAACCGGCGACTTCAAAGACGGCCTAATATGCGTTATCAATTGTCCCCGCGTCGAATCAGCATGAAGCATTTGCTCCCCAGCACCGCCCTCGCTCTTTTCATCGGTATCGGCTTGTTGCCGGTGTCGGGCACTACATTCGCAGCCAACAGCTGGGACAAGTTGCAGCCGGATCGCGACGAAGTGATCGCCAGCCTCAACGTCGTCGAGTTGCTCAAGCGTCACCACTACAGCAAGCCGCCGCTCGACGATGCGCGCTCGGTGATCATCTACGACAGCTACATCAAGCTGCTGGACCCGTCGCGCAGCTACTTCATGGCCAGCGACATCGCCGAATTCGACAAGTGGAAGACCCAGTTCGACGACTTCCTCAAGAGCGGCGACCTCAACGCCGGGTTCACCATCTACAAGCGCTATCTGGACCGCGTCAAGGCGCGCCTGGACTTCGCCATTGCGGAGCTGAACAAGGGCGTCGACAAGATGGACTTCACCACCAAGGAAACCTTGCTGATCGATCGCAAGGACGCCCCTTGGCTCAAATCCACCGCTGAACTCGACGACCTGTGGCGCAAACGCGTCAAGGACGAAGTGCTGCGGCAGAAGATCGCCGGCAAGGATTCCAAGCAGATCCAGGAAACCCTGACCAAGCGCTACAAGAACCAGTTGGCGCGTCTGGACCAGACTCGTGCGGAAGACATCTTCCAGGCGTACATCAACACCTTCGCCATGTCCTACGACCCGCACACCAACTATCTGTCGCCGGATAACGCGGAAAACTTCGACATCAACATGAGCCTGTCCCTCGAGGGCATCGGCGCCGTGTTGCAGAGCGACAACGATCAAGTGAAAGTCGTGCGCCTGGTGCCGGCAGGCCCGGCCGACAAGACCAAGCAGGTTGCACCGGCCGACAAGATCATCGGCGTTGCCCAGGGCAACAAAGAGATGGTTGACGTGGTGGGCTGGCGCCTGGACGAAGTGGTCAAGCTGATCCGCGGCCCGAAAGGCACCGTGGTGCGCCTGGAAGTGATTCCGGCCAGCAATGCGCCAAACGACCAGACCAGCAAGATCGTGCCGATCACCCGTGAAGCGGTGAAGCTTGAAGACCAGGCGGTGAAAAAGTCCGTGCTGAACCTGAAACAGGACGGCAAGGACTACAAGCTCGGCATCATCGAGATCCCGGCGTTCTACCTCGACTTCAAGGCGTTCCGTGCCGGTGATCCGGACTACAAGAGCACTACCCGTGACGTCAAGAAACTGCTGACCGAACTGCAGAAAGAGAAAGTCGACGGCGTGGTCATCGACCTGCGCAACAACGGCGGCGGTTCTCTGCAGGAAGCTACCGAGCTGACCAGCCTGTTCATCGACAAAGGCCCGACCGTACTCGTGCGTAACGCCGATGGCCGCGTCGATGTGCTGGAAGATGAAAACCCGGGCGCGTTCTACAAAGGCCCGATGGCACTGTTGGTCAACCGCCTGTCCGCCTCGGCTTCGGAGATTTTCGCCGGCGCCATGCAGGACTACCATCGCGCATTGATCATCGGTGGCCAGACCTTCGGCAAAGGCACCGTGCAGACCATTCAGCCGTTGAACCATGGCGAACTGAAACTGACCCTGGCCAAGTTCTACCGGGTTTCCGGGCAGAGCACCCAGCATCAGGGCGTACTGCCGGACATCGACTACCCGTCGATCATCGACACCAAGGAAATCGGCGAAAGCGCCCTGCCGGAAGCCATGCCGTGGGACACCATCAAGGCAGCGATCAAGCCGGCCTCCGATCCGTTCAAGCCGTACCTGGCGCAGCTCAAGTCCGAGCATGACGCTCGTACCGCCAAGGACGCCGAGTTCGTGTTCATCCGCGACAAGCTGGCCCTGGCGCAGAAGCTGATGGAAGAGAAAACCGTCAGCCTCAACGAAGCCGAACGCCGTGCCCAGCATGCGGACATCGATGCCAAGCAACTGGCGATGGAAAACATCCGCCGCAAAGCCAAAGGCGAAGAACCGCTCAAAGAGCTGAAGAAAGAAGATGAAGACGCGCTGGCTGCAGCTGAGCCGGACAAGGTCAAACCGGAAGACGACGCCTACCTGAGCGAAACCGGGCGCGTGCTGCTGGATTACCTGAAGCTGAGCAATCAGGTGGCCAAGAAGTAAGATGATGGCAATTTAGTGCTGACGCTCCCCGGATCGTCATCAAACAGTCATCATTCTGTCGTGCAATAAAGGACTGGGAGCGGCTCTCTTCATCGAGAACGCTCCCAGTCCTTTTTTTATCGCCAGAGATTGCCATGACCACGACCGAACAGCTGAGTGCCTTGAGCTCGATCCTGACTCAAAGCGGTTTGCACAGCTTGTTCCAGCCAATCATCTGTCTCTCCGAGCGTCGCATTCTCGGCTACGAAGCCCTCACCCGCGGCCCGTCCAACAGCCCTCTGCATTCGCCTATCGCGCTGTTCGCGGTGGCGCGTCAGGCCGGCCGCTTGAGTGAACTGGAGATTGCCTGCCGCCAGTCTGCCTGCCGTCGTTTCAACGAGCAGCAACTGCCGGGCAAGCTGTTCCTCAACGTCTCTCCGGAATCCCTGCTTGAAGCCGCGCACCAACCGGGGCGGACCCTGCAACTGCTGCAGGACTTCGGTATTCCACCCAGCCAAGTAGTGATCGAACTCACCGAACAGACGCCAATCGACGATTTCCAGTTGCTGCAAACCGCCCTGCATCACTATCGGGCGATGGGCTTTTCCATCGCACTGGATGATCTGGGTGCCGGCTATTCAAGCCTGCGCCTGTGGTCGGAGCTGCGTCCGGATTACGTGAAGATCGACCGCCACTTCATCGACGGCATTCATCAGGACGCATTGAAGCGCGAGTTCGTCGGCTCGATCCTGCAAATCGCCAAGGCTTCGCGGGCACAGGTGATAGCCGAGGGCATAGAGTTGCCGGAAGAGTTGGCGGTGTTGACTGAAATGGGCGTCGATCTGGTGCAGGGTTACCTGCTCGGCCGCCCTCAGGAACATCCACCCCGCGATGCCCGGGCATTGATGCCGAAACACGACAGCAGCGCCGTGGCGCTGAACGATGAAGGCAGCGACCTCAGCGCCCTGCTCAACGAGCAACCGGCGGTGCATCGCGACACACCGACCGCCACGGTGCTTGAGGCTTTCCGCCGCCAGGCCAATCTGAACTCACTGGCGGTGCTCGACGAACAGGGCCAGCCGTGCGGCATCGTCCACCGGCATTCGTTGTCCGACGCACTGCTCAAACCGTTCGCCACCGACCTGTTCGCACGCAAGCCGATCAGCCGCCTGATGAACGACGACTTCCTCGCTGTGGAAATGAGCCAGTCGCTGCAACAGGTCAGCCGCCTGATCACCAGCCGCGCCCGGCAGCGCATCGAAGAAGATTTCATCATCACCCTCAACGGCGGTTATCTGGGCCTTGGCCGGGTGATCGACGTGCTCAAACTGATCACCGAACTGAAAATCCAGCAGGCGCGCTACGCCAACCCGCTGACCTTGCTGCCCGGCAACGTGCCGATCCAGCAATGCCTGACCCGCCTGCTGCAACAGGGCCGCGAATCGATCATCTGCTACGTCGACATCGACAGCTTCAAACCCTTCAACGACATCTACGGCTACGGCCGTGGCGACGAAGTCCTGCTGTGCCTGGCGCAATGCCTGAACGAACGCGTCGACCCGTCCCGCGACTTCGTCGGCCACATCGGCGGCGACGACTTCCTGCTGGTGCTCGGCCCGGAAGACTGGCGCAAACGCCTCAACCAACTGCTCGACGACTTCCAGAGCCAATGCCGGCGCTTCTATCGCCCGGAACATCTTGAGGCCGGCTGCTTCATCGCGCCGAATCGCCAGGGTATTCGGCAGGAATTTCCGTTGCTGTCACTGTCCATCGGCGTCGTCCACCTGCACCCCGCAGCCTGCGCCGAACTGGATGCGAGTCAGCTGGCGGAGATGGCTTCGCAGGCGAAGCATCATGCGAAGAATGTTCCGGGGTATAGCGTGCATGTGATTGATAGTCTCGCTGCTGCCGACCTTCAACTGCCGCAACTGATTGGCCAGCGCTGACTCCCCAAACAACATCATCCCCTGTGGGAGCGGGCTTGCTCGCGAAGGGGTCAGTAGCATCACTCAAGATTCCGCTTCTAATGCCGGCTACCACGTGGAGCAGTCTTCCTGACTGGCGAGATACAACTCATCAATCCAAACTTCGGAGAGAATAGAGTACACATGCTCAAAAAAACTCCTGGGATCTTTTATTTCATTCCAGCCAAGTGGAAGCAATGAATGAGAAAAAGGATCATGTTTAAAAACCTCAGAGAGCTTACTCGCTTCGCCATCCAGAGCCTCACCCAATACAAAAAACAAGACAAACTTGTGCCGATGAGTCAAACCCGAAAATCTTCTCACAATAAATTCATAAATTAATTCCGCTCTATCTGAAGGACACTCAGGATCGTACTCTGCCAACTCTGCGCCCAGTGTCTCTTCGCGATCGTATATATCAAACCCACCAAGAAAGTGCTTCAACTTAGGGCTGTATGGAACATCAAGATAGGGATGCATCAACATCAAACGTGCTCCACCGGATATAGAGCGAAAGGTTGCAATGTTTCAAAGTCAAATTTCATTTCAAACCCATTCATTTTTTGAATGTAGCGGGGTTCTGATGGATCTGATGGGTTAGGTTCGTACCCTTCCCCCACATCTTCGGCAGCCATTCTCACAACCAAATTACCCATGCTGTCTTCTCCCGTGAATCGCGACATCTTCCGTGCCTCTCTTGTCATCGCTTCATTTAAAGCATTCAACTGCGCTCGATGGGTTAAAAACCGCGAACTATAAACACCTCTGAACATCTTCCACCTGTTCCCTAACTCAACTCATTATCGAAAAACAGCAAAAAACAAATCTTTCAAATTAAGAATCAAAACTCTATAAAATTTTCTACCTTTGACATCAACCATTAGAAAACCGATCTCGAAAAAATCAAGCCCCACAAAGATTAGAGGCGATGAATCGCTTTAAGAACTAATCCAATTCATATAAAAAAATCGTTGCTCATCTGGATCGCTTGTTAAATCCTGATCTTCATAATCAAATATATATACAAGATCATCTAAAGAGGCTTCTTTACCAACCACTAGTTCGTATGCTTTCAGTCCAAGAGACATTTGAGAAGACATGCTTGACGGATGAACATTTATTTTCGCCCCCTTGCAAAAAAACGTTAACTCTGGATTATCTTTCCTCAACAAAGCAAAACATTTATAAAAATCACACCCAAAGTAGATCCGCTTACACCCACTTTCACAAATGAATGCTATTGATATTTCCTCACGATTACAAACCAGGTCAATCTCTTGCCTTTCATTACCATCTGAAATTTTAATTGTAGCTACAAATACTGATTTCATTTGTCTATTTCCCTATGCGGATTTGGAATGGAATAGCCAAACTCCTTACCATCATCAATAATTAATGTAGCACCGAGAACATCCTCCCTCCTTATCCTACCTGGGATTGCAATTTCCTGTTCTTTACTAAAATTATAGGCTGCTCCTAGCTCTTTTTTAAGATCGCGACCTGGAATCATTTTAAGTGTGTAAAGAAACCCTGGCCTTGTGAAGTAGCTTGTAGCGAATGCTTTTCCCATATCTCTCGAAAGAGATGTGCTAATAAAGTTACTAGGAGGAAAGTCGCTATCGATTGAGTGAAGAAATAGATCATTGCTATCTCCTTTACTTTTAAAACCGTGCTCAAAAACTTCCGAAGGATCCTTCGTATCTCCACGGTACAAATACGTATTTTTAGTTTTCGCTGCGGGAGGAGAGGAAATAGCTTCCCCTCCAAGTATCTTTTTAGTCGGATCGTTTGATTCAAAAGACGGTTTGTTGCACCCCGCTCCTCCCGGGCAATCATTCAACCCCAACGGATCCACCCAACCCGTCGGATTCGGCACGTACCGGTACTGATTCAACCCACCTGCGAGTTTCACCGGATCCGGCGTCAAATACCTCCCCAATCGCGGGTCGTAATACCGATGCCGGTTGTAATGCAGCCCGCTTTCCGCATCGAAATACTGCCCCTGAAACCGCAGCGGCTGGTCCAGGTAGTCCTCGCCCGCGAGGGTGATCGCCGACACCTTGCCGTAGGCGTCGTATTGCGCTGACCAGACGATTTCGCCGCTGTAGTCGGTCAGTTCCTGCGGGGTGCCGAGGTGGTCGAGTTGGTAGTAGAACGGGCAGGCCTTTTTCGGGCCTTTGCCGTCGAGCAGGGCCAACGGGCGGAAGGTGCCGGGTTCGTAGACGTAGCTGCGGTGGTGGGTTTTGCTGCTTTCGGCGACGAGGTGGTCGCCTTGCCAGAAGAATTCGGTGGTCTGGCCGTCGACGGTTTTGCGGATTCGTCGGCCGAAGGCGTCGTATTGGTAGGTCGCGGTTTGGCCGTCGGCGCGGGTCAGGCCGATCAGGCGGTGCTGGCAGTCGTAGCGGTATTCGGTGATCAGAAGTTGATCGCGGCCACGGCGCTCGCGGATCAGGTTGCCGAAGGCGTCGTAGTCGTAGTGCCGGTCGCCTTGCATCAGCAGGCGGTTGCCCTTGATCCGCGTGGGGCCGGGGCGGTCCTGCATCAGCAGGTTGCCGGCCGGGTCGTGGGCGAAGGATTCCGGCAGTTCGTCGCGCGAGTGGCGGACGCGGATCAAGCGGTCGAGGGCGTCGTAGCCGTAGGTACGCTGGCCGTGGCGGCTGTCGGCAATGTGCTCAAGATTGCCGTTGGCGCTGTAGGCATAATCGCGCCGATACAGCGAAGCGTGCTGATGACCTACAGCGTGGGCCAGTAACCGCCCCTGCTCGTCGTAGGCATAATCGCTGCGCAGCAGGCCTTGTTGCCGTTGTTGCTCGCGACCGGATTGGTAGACGTGGCTGCTCAGCCGCGTGCCATTAAGATCGATGGCGGTCAGCGCACCGCCCTTGGCGTAGTGGTAATCGAGCTTGCTGTTGTCCGGCAGACGCTGGCGCTTGAGCTGGCCGCAGGCGTCATAGGCATAACGCAAGGTGCCCCAGCCCTGGTGCTCGGTAACCAGCCGGTCCTGCCGGTCGTATTCAAAGGCCAGCGGATGCTTTTGACCGTCATCGACCCCGGTCAGCCGGCCCAGGCGGTCGTAGCGGTAAGCCACCTCCACCCCGTCGGGCAGGGTCTTGAGCAGCAGACGCCCGGCCGCATCACGCGCGTAAGTGGTGACCAGCGTCGAGCCATCATCGCCGAACTCGGTCTTTTCCAGCAGGTGCCCGTTGCGGTCGTAGGCGTAAGCGGTGCGCCGGCCGTCGAAGCCGGTTTCCTGTCGGATCAATCCGGTGGGCGTGTAGTCCAGGCGGTATTTTTCCCCGGACTCGTTCTCGATTTCCGTCAGCAGCAGTTGCGCATGGTCGTAGCGGTACTGCACCCGCGTGCCGTCGGGATTGATCTTGCGCGAGACGAGGTGCAGGTCGTCGTCATACTCGTAGCGGGTGATGTGCCCGAGTTCGTCGCGCTCGGCAGTGACCTGGCCGTAGGCGCCGTAGCTGTAGGCACGGGTAGCGCCCGTAGGAAAGGTCGTCTGAATTAGTCGGCCAACGGCGTCCCACTGCTGACGGGTGATCGCGCCGTGTTCGTCGCAAGTGGTGGTCCGTCGCCCCAGCGCGTCGTAGGAAAAGCGCCGCACACCACCGTCGGGCAGGGTTTCCTCTATCAGTTGCCCGAGGTCGTTCCACGACAACTTGTGCCGGCTGGTGTCCGGATAGCGGATCGACAGCAACTGCCCGCGCGTGTCGTAGTAGTAATGGGTGACCTGACCGTCAGAATCGACCGCCTCGGTGACATCGCCCTCGGCGTTGCGCCGAAACGTCCACACCGCCTCGCCGCGGGAACGGCTGTGCAGGAAACCGTTGCGGTACTCGTAGGACGTTGGCTCGTCGTCCGGCGGAAGCAGCGCGATCAGCCGTCCGACGTCGTCGTAGCGGTATTCGGTGACCGCGCCCAGCGGATCCTGCTCGGCGATCAGCCGGCCCGCTTCGTCGTAGGCCTTGAGGTGCTCACCACCATCGGCCTCCACCTTGCGCACCAGCCGTGCGCTGTCATCGTGGACGTAGGTTTCTTCGGTGCCATCGACGTAATGCACCGTGACACGACCGTCGTCGTCCCAGACATACCGCGTGTTCATCTGCGCGAACGAGGCCCAATGGCGCACGCAACGCGCCGACTTGCCCGAGCGTTCCCATTCCCAGAAAAAGCTCGCGCCGCCGGTCAGCTGCCGCTGCAGGATGACGTGCTGGTCGTCGTAGTCGTAACGTTCGCTGTCACCGACGGCATTGGTCGCGGCCAACAACCGCTGACGGGCGTCGTAGCAATAACTGACCAGCGTCTGCTCGGTGCGCCAGCCATCAGCCTCGAACACCTGGTAATCAACCGCGACCAGATGCGCCCGGTCATAGCGCAACAGCAGCGAGCGCCCGGCGCCATTGTCCAGGCGCTGCACACGCTCGGAAAAATCGCGATGCACCGTCAGACGATTGCCATACCCATCACTGATCGCCACCAACCGCCCAGCGCGAAAGTGATAAAACCGCGCCGCATCCCCGGCCAGCGCGAGGATCAGTTCCTCCGGTTCATCCCCGAGAAAAATCGCCGCCCGCGACAGGCTGTTGTGAATCGTCGGCCGCTCCACACTGGGCAACGGAAACCGCGTACGGCGGTTCTCGTGATCGACCCAGATCACCGCATCGCCATCGAACTCCAGCCGATGCGCCAGTGAATGGCTCCAGCCAAACCCCAGCCCGACATCGATCTCCACCGCACTGGTGCGGTACAGCCGGGTGAACTCGAACGGCAACAAGCCATCGAGCGTGGCGTCGGTCAGGGTCAGCAGTTCTTCGCCAGTGACCATCGACACCGGACAGCCGTTGGTGCAGGTCAGCGGTGCGCAATCGGCGCTGTCGCCGTTGGGGTTTTTCGCTTGATCGGGAGCGTTATCGTGATGATCGTTTTTCTGCAGGGCGGCATTGCGTTTCGCATCCCAGCGCAATTGCATGCGGCCCTTTTTCACCCCGGCGGCAATGCCTCGCGCGGCGACAGTTTTGTACTGGTCGACGTAATGGATGAAGGTGTTGACGATGCCGAACATCGCCTTGACCAGGCGCTTCACAACCGAAAGAAGCTGGGCGGCGCGATCCGCCAGGCGTAGCGTCAGATAAGCGATCCCGGCGCCGGCCCCGACGAATGTCAACACAACGCCGATCAGCACATCGATCAGCACCTGCACGATCATCATCGACGCCGTTTCTGCGGTTTTGCCGGCGATCTGGCTGGGTGGCAGCATCTCCAGCCAGAGACTCGCACTGCGCAGCAGCAAACACAGCGCCGCTTCATCGCTGACCAGCAGCTGCAATTTCTGCATCACATCCGGAGCGGTTTTCGCCAGCTCGATCAGATCCTCCGCTCCACGCCCCAATCGCTCAGCAAACTTGCCGGGGTCCTGCAGAATCTCCGACAGCATGCCGATGCTGTCCCACACCCCCTCGATCGCCGCCCAACTCCCGGCGAGCATGCCGTTGCCCGCCGCCGTCGCCACCGACTGCGACCACTGCGGCTTGAACTCCTGCCACTCGCTGCGCAGCCAGCCATCCAGCTCGCCAGTCAAGCCGTCGTAGGACTGGAACAGCGCCTCGATCTGCTCCGGGGTAACGTCGCTGTGCACCTGCACGCGATAGAACTTGCCTGGCGTACCGGTGAATGTTCCCCGGCCTTGCGCATCAAGTGCGACGGGGGAGATTTGGCCATCACCCACCGCCACCACATCCACCACGATGTCGCCCAGCGGAATGTCGTACACCGACTCGAATTTGCTCTCGATCGCCAGCACCCCGCTTTTCGGGCACTGCACGACGCTGGAGGAAAACTCACTGTCACCCGTGCTGACCGCGGTGACGCGATCACCGAAGCGGATAACCCGCTCCATGCCCATCAGCGACGGCAGATCCGTCGCGTGACTGACCTGGTCGGCGGCTCTGCTGAACCAATGTTCAAGCTGCTGGCGATAGAGGTTGAGGGTGTCGGGGAAGCTGTCGAGTTCTTGCTCGATGCGGCTGACGGCTTCCATCAGCGCACGCGACGATGCGGGGTGGAATGAAAAACCGGGTCAAACATGAGCGTTCCCTCGCGCAAAAATTAGGCGCGGGGACTTTGCGGGGGATCAATCAGGAAAGAAGTCAGGCGAGTAGGCGTTTACTGTAGGACTAATCTGCAAAAGACCAATTACTACAAAACGTATGGCGATAAACGCAAACGTGGCGTGAGGTTTCCCTCACGCCACGTTTATCGAGCGATACAAAATGATTTACCGGGTTTAATCCCGAGCGCTCAACTCTTTGAGTTTGAGCTCGGCCAACGGGTGACCGGCCTTGGCCGCCAGCGTCCACCAGCGTGCCGCTTCGGCCGGATCCGGCGCTTTGCTCGGCGTACCGGCCAAGCTGATCACGCCGACCTGATAAGCCGCTTTGCCATCACCGGCGAGCGCCGCCAGACGCAACAGCCGCACACCCTCTTCGCGGGCACCCAGGCCAACCCCGCGAAACGTCAGAATGTGCCCATAAAGGCTTTGCGCGCCGACATCGCCGAGATTGGCCATGCGCGCAAACTGCCCTTCGAGCCAGCGCCAGCCTCTGGGCTGGCGGACAAACCACGACCAGTGAAACAGCCTACGGGCCAACCAGTAATTTGCCGACACCTTGAGTCGCAAGAACACTCAGGCCTCCGCCGATTCCGGGTACTCGTATTCGAACACCCTGACCACTTCCGACGCATGCCAGGAGGCAGCCGCGACACCATCGGATGGCCCGGAAAAGCGCCCCAGACGTTCGACACACTCAAAAAAACCGGTACGTGGCAAACGGCTGGCACCCTGGCTGATCACCAGCGAACTGCGCAATGGCTGTTCAGCCTTGGCGTCGAGTGCGGCCAGATGCTCAAGTGCCGCGGTCAGCGTCTGCATCGCCGGCGTCGGCAGTTGCAAACGTTCGAGCAAGGCTCGATAGGTCAACAGATGGCGCTGCCTGCGCGCCTGATCCAGCTCCCCCAGCAATCCGTCCCAATGTTGACGACTGATGCGTACGCTCACGATTCATCCCTCCAACCGGGCACCGTCAGTTCCCAGGCCAGGCTGCGGCGAATCGCGGCGTCAGGCTGACGCTCGCCACTTTCGATCATGGCCAGATAAGACGGGCTGATGCCTACCGTGCGGGCCAGCGCCTCAATGGCGATACCCTTCCCTTCGCGCAAACTGCGTAGTTGATCCAGACCTGGAAGAATCGGGTCCGGCGTTGCGACAGCGGGCGTTGGCGCCTGCTGCTGCGGTGTTTCATTGATGCCTGCTGCTTTCAGTAGAGCCTGATACTGGACCCATGGCAGAACCGCATACTCGGGTTCGCCATCGCGTGCAATTATCTGAATATCCATGACTACCCCGTAGGACAACAACACTTAGCGAGTCGGCACTTTTCCCTAGAAGTGTAATCCTAACAGCGGCCAAGGTCGCGGGGGGTATCTATCTGTCTGCAGGCGGAGTGAATCAGGGCTTTTTCGGGCCCTGAAGCTGAAGTTGCTCGGGGGTGTCGGGCAGGCGCTCCACCACCGCGAGTTTTTCCGGCTGCTGCCGGTTGCGCCAGAGCCGAAAAGCATTGAGCTCATCATCGAGGGTTTTCATCAGCCAGGCCAGAACGGCGATGTCATCGAGCATACCGAACACAGGGATGAAATCCGGAATCGCATCCACCGGGCTGAGGAAGTACATCAGACCCGCCACCACCGAGACGATGGCTTTCGGGCTGATCGTCCGGTATTCGCCACGCCAGTAAGCCAGACACAACGCCTGGAGCAAACGCAGATCATCCTTGAGTTTGCCAAGGCGATTGCCTTGCGCCGCTCCTTTGCTCGCCACGGCGAACAACAGGGTCGGCAGACGCCCACGCGCCAGCAATCGACCGGCGAGGGGCAGAAATCGGGCGAAATTCCACGGCGCTTTCATCTATTTCTCCCGTTGAAATGTTATCCACACAAATTGTGGATAACCTTGTGAACAGAGCTGCATTTCAGCGCTGAAAGCCCCGTTTTATAAGGGCCGCGCTCAGATCGGGCGTTTTTTACTCACATAAAAAACCCCAATATTTCATTGACTTGGCGGCTCAGGGCGTCTAGCGCTGGCAGCCTCAATCTCTAGGACTGCTGTTAGCGCCATCCGTTCGCTCTGTTTACCGCCAGCATCGTCCAGATGCAACAACGCCCCGCATAAGCGAGGCGTTGTCTTCGAAGCTACAGCCGATTACTTGGCGGCGGCGTCTTCTTTGGCTGGATCCTTGATGGCCAGCAGTTCCAGGTCGAAAACCAGAACCGAGTTGGCCGGGATTGCCGGGCTTGGTGATTGCGCGCCGTAAGCCAGATCGCTAGGGATGTACAGTTTGTACTTCTCGCCAACGTGCATCAGTTGCAGACCTTCAACCCAACCCGGGATCACGCCGCTGACCGGCAGATCGATCGGGCTGCCACGTTCAACAGAGCTGTCGAACACGGTGCCGTTGGTCAGCTTGCCGGTGTAGTGAACGGTCACGACGTCGGTAGGCTTGGGCTGTGGGCCGTCGGCTTTCTTGACCACTTCGTACTGCAGACCGGAAGCAGTGGTGGTGACACCAGGCTTCTTGCCGTTTTCTTCGAGGAATTTCTTGCCAGCGGCTGCCGACTCTTCGCTCATCTTGGCCATACGCTCTTCAGCACGCTTTTGCAGTGCGGCGAAGGCTTCGACCAGTTCTTCATCTTTCAGCTTCTGTTCTTTCTTGCCGACGGCATCTTCGATGCCCTGGGCTACCGCTTTGGAGTCCAGATCATCCATGCCTTCCTGAGCAAGGCTCTTGCCCATGTTCAGGCCGATACCGTAGGAAGCTTTTTGCGCCGGGGTTTTCAGCTCTACGCTGGTCTGCGAATCACAACCCGCGAGGACCAGGCTAACCAGGGCTACCGCCGCCGCCAACCGATGCTGTTTCATGCTATTTCCTTGTTCATGCGCCGAAAGGGCAATCGAGTAAAGCCGCGAGCTTATCAGGCCGCCACGACCAATGGCTACCGGCATGAGAGCAGGAAATGTCTGATAAGTTCAGGGATTAAAACGCATTCGGGCCAAGGGACGATGAAGCTTCTGTCATCTGGAGCTGACAAGGACTGGTGGGACTTCCTACGACAGTTGGCGTAATGGCCACTTGCCGCACCTGCAACAGCTGAGGCATAACAGCGCAACAACTCGACAAGGATGTTTATCTTGCGCCTCTTATTCCGTGTGCTGACTCTGATCGTGGTACTGCTGGGCTTGGTCCTGGCCGTGATTCTGTACTACGTCGCCAACCCGAAACTGCCCTTCTATACCCCGGCCCGACAGGTGCATTACCTGCAGCAGTGGAGTGAGGAGGAACGCCAGACTTACTACTTCACGCCGCAGGGCACACAGGTCAAAGGCCTGCGTTATGAATGGTTCGAGGCGCTGGAACTGCCCTTCTCGCAGCAGCGTTTCGCGTCCCCGGAATACCTCGCACGCTTCGGTTTTCTGGTGGATCCACAGCAGAAAGCCACGCCGAACAACTCCGGCAACCTGCCGGTCGGCTTTGCCCGCCATGCGAATCCCGGTGGCACCGAGCAATTTCTCGATATCACCTGCGCCGCCTGCCACACCGGCGAATTGCGCTTCAAGGGCCAGGCCGTGCGGATTGACGGCGGTTCGGCGCAACATGTTCTGCCTTCCAGCGTTCCTACGTTGCGCGGTGGCAGTTTCGGACAGGCCTTGGTCGCCAGTCTGACCTCGACCTACTACAACCCGTGGAAGTTCGAACGTTTCGCTCGCACTGTGCTGGGCAACGACTACGACCTGCGCCACGAGCAACTGCGCAAGGACTTCAAGGAGTCGCTGAACACCTTCCTCAAAGTCGCCTGGAACGACACTCATCGCGGCCTCTACCCGACCGAGGAAGGCCCGGGACGCACCGATGCCTTCGGCCGCATCGCCAACGCCACCTTCGGCGACGCGATCTCCCCTGCCAACTACCGCGTGGCCGACGCTCCCGTGGACTACCCGCAGCTGTGGGACATGTGGACCTTCGACTGGGTGCAATGGAACGGCTCGGCGCAGCAACCGATGGCGCGCAACATCGGTGAAGCGCTGGGCGTCGGCGCCACGTTGAATTTCTTCGACAGCAACGGCCAGCCACTGCAGGGCGATGCACGTTACGCGTCGAGTGTGCGCGTGCGTGATCTGCACAAGATCGAAGAAACCCTGCAACGCCTGCAACCACCCGCCTGGCCGGAGGATGTGCTGGGTGCTATCGACAAACCGCTGGCCGCCAAGGGGCGAGCGCTGTTTGCCGAAAACTGCGCCGGTTGCCACGTGCCACGCCAGACTCAGGAGGGCGAGCGCTGGGTGCAGCACTTGCACATGCTGCCGGTGGAGGTGATCGGTACCGATCCGAATGCCGCAACCAACATTGCCAACCACCGTTTCGACCTGACGCCGCTGCAATGGGATCTGAAGGAGCTGGAGCAGATGGATGTGAAGTTGCATCCGACGCCCACCGAACCACTGGATCTGAGTCAGCTATCGGTGGCCAAGGGCCTGGCCTATGTCACCGCGTTCGTCGAAAACCGTGCCTATCGCGAGGCTGGCGTCACCCCGCAGGAGAAACCGCAACTCGATGGTTTCGGCCTGCCGATCGGCGTACGCGAAAAACTTGCCTACAAGGCCAGGCCATTGGCCGGTGTCTGGGCCACCGCGCCGTTTCTCCACAACGGTTCGGTGCCGAGCCTTTATCAGTTGCTGTCGCCGCAGGATGAACGCGCCACCACCTTCTATAAAGGCACGTTCGAGTACGATCCGCGCCACTTGGGTTACCGCACCGAAGCCTTCACCAACGGCTTTTTGTTCGACACGCGGATCACCGGCAACCACAACAGCGGCCATGAATTCCGCGCTGGCGAACGGGGTAATGGCGTGATCGGTCGACTGCTGCAACCAGAAGAACGCTGGGCCTTGCTGGAGTACCTGAAAGTGCTGGGCGGACCGCTGGAGGCGCAATTGCCATGATGATCAACTCGTATAAAAAACCATCCCTTCTCGCCCGCATCTGGCTGTGGCTGGGACGACTGCTGGGCAAAACCCTGCTGGCTTTATTGGTGATCGGTCTGCTGGGCTGGGCCGTTGCCTGCGCATGGTTCGCCTGGCAACACCGCGGCCCGGTGTCGGCGCAGGAACAGATTCCCGTCGGTGAAGCGGCGATGACCCAGGACGTGATCCAGACCGCCGTACGCATTGTCGATCAACACCGCGAAGGCACGCGTTACCTGCGCGACGCGCATGCCAAGGCCCATGGTTGCGTGAAAGCCGAAGTGACGGTGCTGCCGGAACTGACACCAGCGCTGCGCCAAGGGGTTTTCAGCGAACCGGGCAAAACCTGGCAGGCGATGGTTCGCCTGTCCAATGGCAACGCCTATCCGCAGTTCGACAGCATCCGCGACGCCCGGGGCATGGCCATCAAACTGCTCGATGTGCCCGGCAAACCATTGCTCGGCGACCGTCAGCAGCGGCACGAGCAAGACTTCGTGATGTTCAGCCACCCGAACTTCTTTGTCAGCGATGTCGCCGAGTATCGTCAGAATGTGGCCGCTCAGGCTGACGGCAAAAAGATCATGGCGTTTTTCCCCGGCTGGGATCCACGCAGCTGGCAGATCCGCCACCTGTTCATCGCGCTGGCCACTCTGGCGCCGCCACCGGATAGCCCGACGGCGACAACGTACTTTTCGGTATCCCCCTACAAATTCGGTGAGGCCAATGCGAAGTTTCGGGTCGCGCCGGATCCGGATAATTGCCCGGCGTATGCCCTCCCCCCGCAAAACCACGACCTGCCGAATTTCCTGCGCAGTGCGTTGAATCAGCAACTGTCGACGGATCGGGTGCCGGCGTGTTTTGTGCTGCAGATTCAGCGTCAGGATGCGAACAAGCACATGCCCATTGAGGACACCAGTATTGAATGGCGCGAGCAAGATTCACCGTTTGAAAGCGTGGCGCGGATCACCTTGCCTGCGCAGGACTTCGACACGCCTGCGCTGAATCTGGCGTGTGACAACCTGTCGTTCAACCCGTGGTTTGGCATCGAAGCGCACCGACCGATTGGCGGGATCAACCGCTTGCGTAAAGCGGTGTATGAGGCGGTGAGCGATTATCGCCATAGCCGCAATGCCGAACAGTGAGGAGACGAGGAGATGATTTGTGGTGAGGGGATTTATGCCCGATGGGATGCGAAGCAGCCCCAGCTTGAAGACTTTGGGCCTGCTGCGCAGGGGGGATAAATCCCCTCACCACAGAGGCATTGCAGAAATTATCAAATCGCAGACAGCAAAAAGCCCGCACTAGGCGGGCTTTCTGTGGTGACCTGGCGTTCAGTGGGTCCAGGTGACCGAATATGGCGCAGCGGACGGGACTCGAACCCGCGACCCCCGGCGTGACAGGCCGGTATTCTAACCGACTGAACTACCGCTGCGCGAAACGCTTGAAACGAATGGTGGGTGATGACGGGATCGAACCGCCGACATTCTGCTTGTAAGGCAGACGCTCTCCCAGCTGAGCTAATCACCCTTCGCTTCGTTACGGGGCGCATTATGCCACAAGTTTTCGTAATGTGTTGATTTAATTGAAGTTTTTTTCAAAAAAATCCGAAAACCGGTGAAACGACACAAACCCGATGGAACAAGGTACAAACTTGAGACAGAAAAAAACCCGCTTAGGCGGGTTTTTCCGTGGTGACCTGGCGTTCAGTGGTCCAGGTGACCGAATATGGCGCAGCGGACGGGACTCGAACCCGCGACCCCCGGCGTGACAGGCCGGTATTCTAACCGACTGAACTACCGCTGCGCTAAACACTTGAAACGAATGGTGGGTGATGACGGGATCGAACCGCCGACATTCTGCTTGTAAGGCAGACGCTCTCCCAGCTGAGCTAATCACCCTTCGCTTCGGTGTGGCGCGCATTCTACGGAGCGACCCAACCTCTGGCAAGCACTTTTTTAATTAATTTTCTCAGGCCTTCCAAAGGCTTAGAGAAGGGTTGGCCTATGACCCGGCGAAGACAATAATGCCCCCCTTTGTATAAAGGAGAGACTCACCCCATGTGGTTCAAAAACCTGCTTATCTATCGCCTGACCCAAGACCTGCCTGTCGATGCCGAGGCGCTGGAAACTGCACTGGCCACCAAACTGGCGCGTCCATGTGCAAGCCAGGAGTTGACCACCTACGGTTTCGTCGCGCCGTTCGGCAAGGGCGAAGATGCGCCACTGGTACACGTCAGCGGCGATTTCCTGCTGATCGCTGCGCGTAAAGAAGAACGCATTCTGCCGGGCAGCGTCGTGCGCGACGCGGTCAAGGAGAAGGTCGAAGAGATCGAAGCCGAGCAGATGCGCAAGGTCTATAAGAAGGAACGCGATCAGATCAAGGATGAAATCATCCAGGCGTTCCTGCCGCGCGCCTTTATCCGTCGCTCGTCGACCTTCGCCGCCATCGCGCCGAAACAGGGCTTGATTCTGGTGAACTCGGCCAGCCCGAAACGCGCCGAAGACCTGCTCTCCACAATGCGTGAAGTGCTCGGCACCCTGCCCGTGCGTCCGCTGACCGTGAAAACCGCGCCGACCGCGGTGATGACCGAGTGGGTCACCACCCAGCAAGCCGCCCCGGACTTCTTCGTTCTGGACGAGTGCGAACTGCGCGACACCCACGAAGACGGTGGCATTGTGCGTTGCAAGCGTCAGGACCTGACCAGCGAAGAAATCCAGCTGCACCTGAGCACCGGCAAAGTGGTCACCCAATTGTCGCTGGCCTGGCAGGACAAGCTGTCGTTCATGCTCGACGACAAGATGACCGTCAAACGCCTGAAGTTCGAAGACCTGCTGCAGGATCAGGCGGAACAGGACGGTGGTGACGAAGCGCTGGGCCAACTGGACGCCAGCTTCACCCTGATGATGCTGACCTTCGGTGACTTCCTGCCGGCGCTGGTTGAAGCGTTGGGCGGTGAAGAGACGCCGCAGGGGATCTAAAACCCTGTGACGTCCAAAATGTAGGAGTGAGCCTGCTCGCGATGAGGACCTGACATTCAACGCAAATGTTGACTGAACAACCGCTATCGCGAGCAGGCTCACTCCTACAGTTGTTTTGTGGTGCTCATTTAATAATAAGGAACACGCCATGCGCGCACTGGCTGCACTGAGCCGCTTTGTCGGCAACACCTTCGCTTACTGGGTGCTGATCTTCGCGGTGATCGCGTTCCTGCAACCGGCGTGGTTTCTCGGTCTCAAAGGCGCGATCGTGCCGCTGCTGGGGCTGGTGATGTTCGGCATGGGCCTGACCCTCAAACTCGATGACTTCGCCGCCGTTGCCCGCCATCCGTGGCGCGTGGCTTTGGGCGTGGTTGCGCATTTCGTGATCATGCCCGGTGTGGCGTGGTTGCTCTGCCAGATCTTCCACCTGCCGCCGGAAATCGCGGTCGGGGTGATTCTGGTCGGCTGCTGCCCGAGCGGCACCTCTTCCAACGTGATGACCTGGCTGGCCCGCGGCGATCTGGCGCTGTCGGTGGCGATTGCCGCCGTCACCACCCTCCTCGCCCCGCTGCTGACCCCGGCGCTGATCTGGCTGCTGGCTTCGGCGTGGTTGCCGGTTTCGTTCATGGAATTGTTCTGGTCGATTCTGCAAGTGGTGCTGCTGCCGATCGTGCTCGGCGTGGTCGCGCAACGCCTGCTCGGCGACAAGGTGCGCCACGCGGTGGACGTGTTGCCACTGGTGTCGGTGGTCAGCATCGTGATCATCGTCACCGCCGTAGTAGCTGCCAGTCAGGCGAAGATTGCCGAATCCGGGCTGCTGATCATGGCCGTGGTGATGCTGCACAACAGCTTCGGCTACCTGCTGGGTTACTTCACCGGACGTCTGTTCAAGCTGCCACTGGCGCAACGCAAGTCGCTGGCGCTGGAGGTCGGCATGCAGAACTCGGGGTTGGGCGCGGCCTTGGCCAGCGCGCACTTTTCGCCGCTGGCGGCGGTGCCGAGCGCGTTGTTCAGCGTCTGGCACAACATTTCCGGGGCACTGCTCTCGACGTATTTCCGCCGGATGAGCGAGAAAGAAGACCGCGCAACGGCAGCTCAACAGGCTGCCGATTGAGCGCGAACTTGATCCCCGGAGTGATGCTCGTCAATATATTGCGCAACGCGGGGACGACCCTGCGGCTCGATCGAGTTATCAATCTGGGGACGGCCCCGTCAATCGATGGAGGTCTCTCATGTCCTGGATCATTCTGTTTTTCGCCGGCCTGTTCGAAGTCGGCTGGGCCGTCGGCCTGAAATACACCGACGGCTTCACCCGCCCGCTCCCCACCGTCCTGACCGTTGCGGCCATGGCCATCAGCCTTGGCCTGCTGGGACTTGCGATGAAGGAATTGCCTCTGGGTACGGCTTATGCGATCTGGACCGGGGTCGGCGCCGTGGGCACGGTGATTGCCGGGATCATACTGTTTGGCGAGTCGATGGCGTTGATTCGCCTGGCCAGTGTGGCGTTGATCGTTACCGGGTTGATTGGCCTCAAGGTCAGCGCTTAGACCACTGGCCCCATCGCTGGCAAGCCAGCTCCCACAGGGATCTCCGGTGAACACAAATCTTGTGTAAATCCAGAAAACCTGTGGGAGCTGGCTTGCCAGCGATGAGGCCAGCACTATCACCGATTATCTGACAGTCCCGCGCAACGCCCCCACCATCCCCTGCAATTTGGCCGGCTCCGCCGCTTCCACCGCCACTGCCGAACCCGCCACCAACGTCACCCGCGACCACAATCGCTTGAACAACCCCTTGTCCGGATCGCGGCTGAAGAAACTCCCCCACAACCCCTGCAACGCCAGCGGAATCACCGGCACCGGGGTTTCTTCGAGAATCCGCGTCAGGCCGCCCTTGAACTCGTTGATCTCGCCATCGGTGGTCAATTTGCCCTCGGGGAAAATGCACACCAGCTCACCGTCCTTCAGATACTGGGCAATCCGGGTGAAGGCCTTTTCGTAGATCTGGATGTCTTCGTTACGTCCGGCAATCGGAATCGTCCCCGCCGTGCGAAAGATAAAGTTCAGCACTGGCAGGTTGTAGATTTTGTAGTACATGACAAAGCGAATCGGCCGACGCACCGCGCCGCCAATCAGCAGTGCATCGACGAACGACACATGGTTGCACACCAACAGCGCCGCGCCCTCGTCCGGGATCGCCTCAAGGTTGCGGTGCTCGACGCGGTACATGGAATGGCTGAGCAGCCAGATCATGAAACGCATGCTGAACTCGGGGACGATCTTGAAGATGTAGGCGTTGACGCCGATGTTCAGCAGCGACACCACCAGGAACAGCTGCGGAATCGACAGTTTGACCACACTCAGCAACACGATCGAAACGATCGCCGAGACCACCATGAACAGAGCGTTGAGAATGTTGTTGGCGGCAATCACTCGCGCCCGCTCGTTCTCGGCGGTTCGCGACTGGATCAAGGCGTACAGCGGCACAATATAGAAACCGCCAAAAATGCCGAGGCCGAGAATGTCCACCAGCACCGCCCAGGTGTGCACAAAGCCCAGCACTTCAATCCAGCTGTGGCCGCTGACACTTTCCGGGATACCGCCGGAATGCCACCACAGCAGCAGGCCAAATACGGTCAGACCGAACGAGCCGAACGGCACCAGACCGATCTCGACCTTGCGCCCGGAGAGTTTCTCGCAAAGCATCGAACCCAGCGCAATGCCCACCGAGAACACGGTAAGAATCAGCGTCACCACAGTTTCATCGCCGTGCATCCATTCCTTGGCGTAGGCCGGGATCTGCGTCAGGTAAATCGCCCCGACAAACCAGAACCACGAGTTGCCGACAATCGAGCGCGACACCGCGGGCGTCTGGCCCAGACCGAGTTTCAGCGTGGCCCAGGACTGGCTGAAGATGTTCCAGTTCAGGCGCATTTCCGGCGAGGCCGCCGCCGCGCGCGGAATGCTGCGACTGGCGAGATATCCCAGCACCGCAATCCCGACAATCGCGGTCGAAACCAGCGGCGCGTAGTGCGTCGAGGACATGATGATCCCGGCGCCGATGGTCCCGGCGAGAATCGCCAGGAACGTGCCCATTTCCACCAGCCCGTTGCCGCCGACCAGTTCATCCTCACGCAGCGCTTGCGGCAGGATCGAATACTTCACCGGCCCGAACAACGCCGAATGGGTGCCCATGGCGAACAGCGCCACCAGCATCAGCGACAGGTGATCGAAAAGAAAACCGATCGATCCTACGGCCATGATCGCGATTTCCGCGAGTTTGATCAGACGAATCAGCGCGTCCTTGGCGAATTTTTCCCCGAACTGCCCGGCCAGCGCCGAAAACAGAAAGAACGGCAGGATAAACAACAGCGCACACAGGTTGACCCAGATCGAACGGTCACCTTCGATGGTCAGCCGATACAGAATGGCGAGGATCAGCGATTGCTTGAACACGTTGTCGTTGAACGCGCCCAGCGACTGTGTGATGAAAAACGGCAGAAAGCGCCGAGTGCGAAGCAGGTTGAACTGTGAGGGGTGACTCATCTTCCGTGTTTCCCTGAGGTCGGTAGAGAATGGCCTGGATCTGCTTATTGGAATCTCGATCGGCGATCCAGGCCACACCTTACCTAAACTTTTCAGGTTATTTCTTCAAACCTGCAATACATGGCGAGACAAACAACTCACCGCGCCACGCGCCTTGCACGGTGCGTTTACCGACGATCAGCCACATCACCGCCAGCAGGCTCACCAGCACACAGCCGACCACGCTGAAAAAACCGAGGTGCAGCGTGCTGGCAAGCTTGAGGGTTGCCAGCGAATAAACGCCCAGCGGGAAGGTGAAGCCCCACCAGCCAAGGTTGAACGGGATGCCGTCACGCAGGTAACGCGCGGTGATCAGCAGCGCCATCAACATCCACCACAAGCCGAAGCCCCACAGGGTGATGCCGGCGACCAGCCCCAGGCCCGCAGCGATTTCACCGATGCCGGGCAGGCCGTTGGCGGCGAAGATCGCCGGTGCATCAGCGCCCAGCAGCAACATGCCCAATGCGCCGGTGCCGATCGGGCCGAGGGCCAGCCAGCTCGAAGCGGCCATGTTTTCGTGGGGCAGTTTATGCAGCGCCATGCGCAGCAAAAGGATGGTCAGAATGCTGAACGCCACCGGCAGGGAAAATGCCCAGAGCACGTAGCTGGTGGTCAGCACCACCAGTTGCGCGTGGGCATCGGCCAGATGCGGCGCGAGCAAGCCGCCGCTGGCCGCTGCCACTTCTGCGGCCACCACTGGCAACAGCCAGACCGCCGTCATCTGATCGATGCTGTGTTCCTGGCGGGTAAACATCATGTAGGGGATCAACACACCACAGGCCAGCGACATGGCCACGTCGAGCCACCACAGCACCTCGGCAAGATGAATCACCCCCTCGCCCCAGCGTGGCAGGCCGAACAGCAGAAAGCCGTTGATGATGGTCGCCAAACCCATGGGAATGGTGCCGAAGAACATCGATACCGTGGAGTGACCGAAGATCCGCCGCGCTTCATCGAAGAATAAAATCCAGCGCACGGCATAGGCGAAGGTAAACAAGGTGAACAACAGAATGTTGAACAGCCACAAACCCTCGGCCACCGCGTGCAGCCCGGGAATCGCCACCGGCAGCTGAGCCAGCGCCAAAGCGAGTACGCCGGTGCCCATGGTCGCGGCGAACCAGTTCGGGGTGAATTGACGGATCACTTCACGCGGATGCTGAAGCTGACTGAACGGCTTGATGCCGGGTTTGGCTATGTTGGGGCAAGTCATCATGAACTCCTGTCCTCAGGTGAGGTTGAGTCCATGGTAGAACCGAATCGAATATCTATATAACGGGTAATTTCTCTATCTGTTATCTACTTTACAGATAAGCGTCTAGACACTGCCTTCGCTTTCAATCACCAGAATCCGCGCCGCACCCTGCGGATGCGCCACGTGCTCGGTGCCGACCGAGGCGTAGAAGATGTCACCGACCGCAAGCAGCACCTGCTTTACTTCACCTTGGTCGCGATAGTGCATCTGCACTTGACCATCGAGCACCACAAACACTTCCTCGCCGTCGTTGATGTGCCATTTATATGGCTGATCAGTCCAGTGCAGGCGCGTGGTGATGCCGTTCATGTTGGCGATGTCCAGCGCCCCCCAGGCACGCTCGGCGGTGAACGACTTGCTGCGGATAATCTTCATCTGTCGATCCGTGAAAAGAAGGGCCGGCCAAAGGTAACTGAAAGCCCGACGTTTATGGAGCGCTGCAAGCCTTGACCGTTTGCGGGCGCAGGCTGAGCAACAGCGCGGCGACGGCCAGGAAGATCAATCCGGCACCGTAGCCGTCAGTGGTCACCAGCAAACCGTAAGTGCGGGTAATGCCCAGCCAGCAACGCCGGCAAGCAGAACGCCAAATAACTGAGCGCGTAATACGCCGACATCAAACCGGCCCGTTCATGCGGCAGGGCCAACGGCACCAGGCTGCGCACCGCGCCGAGGAAACCCGAGCCAAAGCCGCAACCGGCGACCAGCGTACCGAGGAAAAACAGCGCCAGACTGGCACTGTGCACGCCAAGCAAAATCAGCAGCACGCCGACAGGCAGCAGACTGGCGCCGATTTGCAGGGCTTTGCCGGCGGGACGGTTGCGCAAAGTGAAGATCATCAGCGCCCCGGTCACGGTCAACGCCGAAACGGTGGCGCCGCCGATCAAGTTCGAAGTCGAACCGGTAGCAGTGCGCACCAGCGACGGCGCCAGCGAGGCAAAAAAGCCGCCGAGGGCCCAGGTTGCGGTGTTCAGCGGCAGCACACGCCACAAGGTCGAACGCGCCTGAACCGGCACATGCAAGGTCGGCCGCAGCGAAGCCCAGGCCCCGGCTTGTGGAGTGACGCTTTCCGGCAGACGCCAGACATACACCGCCTGCAACACAAACAGCGCCAGCAGCAGCCAGTACGTCAACTGCAACGGTGCCGGAGCGAATTCGGCCAGCAATCCACAGCCCATGCTGCCCAGCGCCATGCCGAGCAACGGAGCGACGCTGTTGATCAACGGCCCTTGCTGGCGATCGGTGTCGAGCAGTGTCGCGCTCAGAACAGCGGTGGCCATGCCGGTGGCAAAACCTTGCAGCACGCGGGCGCTGATCAGCCAGGCAACACTGTCGGCGCAGATAAACAGCAGCATTGCCAGCGCATTGAGCAGCACGGCAGTGAAAATCACCGGTTTGCGTCCCAGGTGATCGGACAGCGATCCGACCGTCAACAGCGCCGCCAGCAGACTCAGGGCATACACGCCGAAAATCAGGGTCAGCACCGCTGCCGAGAAGTGCAGTTGATCCTGATACAGCTGATACAACGGCGTCGGCGCCGTGGAAGCGGCGAGAAAACTGAGTAAGGTGATCGCCAGAAAAATCAGGCTGCCACGGTTGGAAGCAAGGCTGGTCATGGGCACACTCCGCAAAAGCTAATTTTTTGCTTTTGCGGAGTGTGCTCTCGGCTTTGGCTTAAAGCAAATTCTTTGTGTTAAGGTCTGACGCATGGCTATTAAAGAAGGTTTACGCCCCGGTGGCCGCAGTGCCCGGGTGCAAGAGTCGATTCATTCGGCAGTCCGCGCACTTCTGCAAGAACAGGAGCGCAGCACGGTGACCGTCCCGCAAATTGCGGCGCGCGCGGGGGTCACGCCGTCGACCATCTATCGACGCTGGGGTGATCTGGCGGCGCTGCTCGCCGACGTTGCCCTCGCCCGCATGCGCCCCGACAGCGAACCGGCGGTGACCGGTGACCTGCGCGGTGATATCCGCGCCTGGGCCGAACAGTATCTGGACGAAATGAGTTCGGAGCCTGGGCGCCACATGATGCGCGACGTGCAGGCCAGTGCCACGCCGGGTTATTGCGTGACGATCCTTGGCGCGCAGTTGCAGACCATCCTTGACCGCTACCCGGATGAGGCAGCGCCGAGCGTTGATCATTTGATCAATCTGGTGGTGGCGCCGGTGGTGTTCCGGATTCTGTTTTCGGCGGCGGCGCTGGAGGTGGATGAGCTGCATCATCTGATCGATATTGCGCTGCGTCAGGACTGACGCCTTCGCGAGCAAGCTCGCTCCCGCAGGGGATTGCATTCCAAATGTGGGAGCGAGCTTGCTCGCGAAGAGGCCTGACCAGTCACCTCAGAACCACCCGGTTTCAAACCTGCGACACCCCGCCACGCCACGACCTTGGTCGACACTGACTAACCGCCATACTCATGCGAGACTGTCCGCCCGGGCAGGACTGCCGGGGAGTCTTTTGTCGGGAGTGTTGCATGTCGTTGTCCACCGGGCTGATCGCCGCCGTCGCCCTGGCCTATATGGCCATCATGTTCGCCATCGCCTTCTACGGCGACCGACGCAGCACGCCGTTGCCGCCGCGGATGCGCGCGTGGGTGTACAGCCTGTCGCTGGCGGTTTATTGCACCAGTTGGACATTCTTCGGTGCGGTCGGTCAGGCGGCGGAACAGCTGTGGTCATTCCTGCCGATCTATCTCGGGCCGATCCTGTTGTTGCTGGGCGCGCCGTGGGTCCTGCAGAAAATGGTGATGATCAGCAAGCAGGAGAACATCACCTCGATTGCCGACTTCATCGCCGCGCGCTACGGCAAATCGCAATCGCTGGCGGTGGTGGTGGCGCTGATCTGTCTGGTCGGCGTCCTGCCCTATATCGCTCTGCAACTCAAAGGCATCGTGCTTGGCGTGAACCTGCTGATCGGCGCCGGTGCCGACGCCATGGGCACCCGCGCCCAGGACACCGCACTGATCGTGTCGCTGGTGCTGGCGCTGTTCACCATCGTCTTCGGTACGCGCAACCTCGATGCCACCGAGCACCACCGCGGCATGGTGCTGGCGATTGCGTTTGAATCGCTGGTCAAGCTGTTCGCCTTTCTCGCCGTTGGCGCGTTCGTGACCTACGGGCTGTACGACGGTTTTGACGACCTGTTCAATCAGGCGATGCTCGCACCACGGCTTGAGCAATACTGGAAAGAAACCATCAACTGGCCGTCGATGGTGGTGCAGACCGGGGTGGCGATGATGGCGATCATCTGCCTGCCGCGGCAGTTTCACGTCACCGTGGTGGAGAACATCGACCCGCAGGACCTGCGCCTGGCCAAGTGGGTGTTCCCGGCGTATCTGGCGCTGGCCGCGCTGTTCGTGGTGCCGATCGCCCTCGCCGGGCAGATGATGTTGCCGAGCCACGTACTGCCCGACTCGTTCGTGATCAGCCTGCCGCTGGCCCAGGCCCATCCGGCCTTGGCGCTGCTGGCATTCATCGGCGGTGCGTCGGCGGCCACCGGCATGGTGATCGTAGCCAGTGTGGCGCTGTCGACCATGGTTTCCAACGACATGCTCTTGCCGTGGCTATTGCGCCGCAACAACGCCGAGCGCCCGTTCGAAGTGTTCCGCCAGTGGATGCTCTCGGTGCGCCGGGTGAGCATCGTGCTGATTCTGTTGCTGGCCTACGTCAGTTACCGCTTGCTCGGCTCCACCGCAAGCCTCGCAACCATCGGCCAGATCGCCTTCGCCGCCGTCACCCAACTGGCCCCGGCGATGCTCGGCGCGCTGTACTGGAAACAGGCCAACCGCCGTGGGGTGTTCGCCGGTCTGGCCGCCGGTACGTTCCTCTGGTTCTACACGCTGATCCTGCCGATTGCCGCCCACAGCCTCGGCTGGTCGCTGAGCACGTTTCCCGGTCTGGCATGGCTGCACAGCAATCCGCTGAACCTGCCGATCACGCCGCTGACCCAAGGCGTGGTGCTGTCGCTGGCGGGCAACTTCACGTTGTTCGCCTGGGTCTCGGTGCTGTCGCGCACGCGGGTCTCGGAACACTGGCAGGCCGGACGTTTCATCGGTCAGGAAATCAGTGCCCGGCCGAGTGCGCGTTCGATGCTGGCGGTGCAGATCGATGACTTGCTGCAACTGGCGGCACGCTTTGTCGGTGAAGAACGTGCGCGGCAGAGCTTCATTCGGTTCGCCTACCGCCAGGGCAAAAGCTTCAATCCTAACCAGAATGCCGATGGCGAATGGATCGCCCACACCGAACGCTTGCTGGCCGGTGTGCTCGGCGCTTCGTCGACGCGCGCGGTAGTGAAAGCTGCGATTGAAGGTCGGGAAATGCAGCTGGAGGACGTGGTCCGTATCGCTGACGAAGCCTCGGAAGTCCTGCAGTTCAACCGCGCCCTGCTGCAAGGCGCGATCGAAAACATCACCCAGGGCATCAGCGTGGTCGACCAGTCGCTGAAACTGGTGGCCTGGAACCGCCGCTATCTGGAGCTGTTCAACTACCCGGACGGTTTGATCAGCGTCGGCCGACCGATTGCCGACATCATTCGCTACAACGCCGAACGTGGCCTGTGCGGCCCCGGTGAGGCAGAAGTCCACGTCGCCCGGCGTCTGCACTGGATGCGTCAGGGCCGCGCACATACGTCCGAACGCCTGTTCCCCAATGGCCGGGTGATCGAGCTGATCGGCAACCCGATGCCCGGCGGCGGTTTCGTCATGAGTTTCACCGACATCACCGCGTTCCGCGAAGCCGAGCAGGCGCTGACCGAGGCCAATGAGGGGCTGGAGCAACGGGTCAGCGAGCGTACGCAGGAGTTGTCACAGCTCAACGTCGCGCTGACCGAAGCCAAGGGCCATGCCGAGGCCGCCAACCAGTCGAAAACCCGCTTCCTCGCCGCCGTCAGCCATGACCTGATGCAGCCGTTGAACGCCGCTCGGCTGTTCTCTGCCGCCCTCTCACATCAGGACGACGGCTTGAGCAGCGAGGCGCAGAAACTGGTGCAACACCTCGACAGCTCGCTGCGTTCGGCAGAAGACCTGATCAGCGATTTGCTGGACATTTCCCGCCTGGAAAACGGCAAGATCAACCCTGAGCGCAAACCGTTTGCCCTTAACGAACTGTTCGATACCCTCGGCGCCGAATTCAAGGCGCTGGCCCAGGAACAGGGTCTGACCTTCCGCGTGCGCGGCAGCCGTTTGCGCATCGACAGCGACATCAAGCTGCTGCGACGGATTCTGCAGAATTTCCTGACCAATGCCTTTCGCTACGCCAAGGGCCCGGTGCTGCTGGGCGTACGTCGGCGCGATGGCGAGCTGAGCCTGGAAGTGTGGGATCGCGGGCCGGGGATTCCGGAAGACAAACAACAAGTGATTTTCGAGGAATTCAAACGCCTCGACAGCCATCAGACCCGCGCCGAAAAAGGCCTCGGGCTGGGCCTGGCGATTGCCGACGGTTTATGTCGCGTGCTCGGCCATACCCTGCGCGTACGTTCGTGGCCGGGGCGCGGCAGCGTGTTCAGTGTCAGTGTGCCGCTGGCCCGGGCGCAGTCGGTGCCGACGAATGCTGCGGTGGAGTTGAACGGCAAGCTGCTCAGCGGTGCGCAGGTGCTGTGCATCGACAACGAAGACAGCATTTTGATTGGCATGAACAGCCTGCTGACCCGCTGGGGCTGTCAGGTGTGGACCGCGCGCAATCGTGAGGAATGTGCGGCGTTGCTGAACGAGGGCGTGCGGCCGCAACTGGCATTGGTCGACTATCACCTCGACCATGGCGACACGGGAACCGAGCTGATGGCGTGGTTGCGCACCACACTGGGTGAGCCAGTGCCGGGGGTGGTGATCAGCGCCGATGGCCGGCCGGAGACGGTGGCGCAGGTGCATGCGGCGGGGCTGGATTATCTGGCCAAACCGGTGAAACCGGCGGCGTTGCGGGCGTTGTTGAGTCGGTATGTGCCGCTGTAACAATCCCCCTCTGTGGCGAGGGAGCTTGCTCCCGCTCGACTGCGCAGCAGTCGCGAAACGGTGAATCAGGCCATTCGGGGATTCAGACTCAAGGGGTGCTTCGCCCCCCAGCGGGAGCAAGCTTCCTCGCCACAGAATCGAGTTTATTCCGGCAGTTCGACGAGGCCATCGACATCGGTCATCGCCCGCTCCAGCAGATCCGCCGGCAGACTCTTGCTGGCCCGCGCGCCGAGCAGTTTGAGCTGCTCGCTGCGGCTGACCAGGTTGCCGCGTCCTTCCGTGAGTTTGTTGCGCGCCGAGCTGTAGGCCTTGTCCAGTTGTTGCAGGCGATTGCCGACTTCGTCCAGATCCTGAATGAACAGCACGAACTTGTCGTACAGCCACCCGGCCCGCTCGGCGATTTCCCGGGCGTTCTGGCTCTGCCGCTCCTGCTTCCACAGGCTGTCGATCACCCGTAACGTTGCCAGCAACGTAGTCGGACTGACGATCACGATGTTGCGGTCGAATGCTTCCTGAAACAGCGAAGGCTCAGCCTGCAATGCGGCGGAAAACGCCGCTTCGATCGGCACGAACAGCAAGACGAAATCGAGGCTATGAAGGCCCTCCAGACGCTTGTAATCCTTGCCGGCGAGGCCTTTGACGTGGCTGCGCAGCGACAGCACGTGCTGCTTGATCGCGATCTGGCCGAGGGTGTCGTCTTCGGCGGCAACGTACTGCTGATATGCCGTGAGGCTGACCTTGGAGTCGACCACCACCTGCTTGTCGCCCGGCAGATAAATGATCACGTCCGGCTGGAAGCGCTCGCCGTCCGGCCCCTTGAGGTTGACCTGAGTCTGGTACTCGCGGCCCTTCTCCAGACCGGCGTGTTCCAACACCCGCTCAAGAATCAGCTCACCCCAGTTGCCCTGGGTCTTCTGGCCTTTGAGGGCGCGGGTCAGGTTGGTCGCCTCATCACTCAGGCGCAGGTTAAGCGCTTGCAGGCGCTCCAGCTCCTTGGCCAGCGAGAAGCGCTCGCGGGCTTCGGCCTGATAGCTTTCTTCCACACGTTTTTCGAAGGACTGGATGCGTTCCTTCAGCGGATCGAGCAACTGACCGAGGCGCTGTTGACTGGTCTCGGCAAAGCGCTGTTCACGCTCATCGAAGATCTTCCCCGCCAGCTCGGCGAACTGCGCGCGCAGCTCGTCGCGCGAGCCTTGCAGGTCGTTGAGACGTTGTTGATGGCTTTCCTGTTGCTCGCGCAGTTCGGCATTGAGTGACGCAGCCTGGGCGTCGAGGCGACGCAATTCGGCTTCCTTGTTGGCGCGCTCGATGTTCCACGCGTGGGAAGCGTCGCGGGCGTCATCGCGCTCGATCTGCAGCAGCTCGACTTCGCGGCGCAGGGCGGCAAGCTCAGCCTGTTTGGCGGCATTGGCCTGGCCGAGGTCGACGATTTCATCGCGGCCGGCCTCCAGCTGAGCGTTGAGCCCGTCCTGCGCCAGTTGCGCCATGGCCAGGCGCTCTTCGAGCAAGGCGACCTCGGCTTGCCGATCACTGGCCCGCCGTTGCAGTTGCCAGGCCAGCGCCAGCAGCGGCAATCCCGCGCCCGCCAGACCCAGCAACACGCTGGTCAAGTCCATAGCCATAGCCACTCCTGCCGATTCGATAAAGCCTGAAGGTTAACCAAGGCGTGGGGCGTTGGACAGCTCAGTCTTCGAGCAGACCGAGTTCCCGTTGTGCACGCCGGTCGCCGGCGCGGGCGGCCTGGCGCAGCAGATCCTGCCCGATGCGCCGATCACGGGCATTGCCGCACTCGCGGCACATCAATTGGCCGAGACGACTTTGCGCGGCGACCACGCCTTCGCGCGCCGGTTGCTTGAGCAGACGCCCCGCCAGATGCTTGGCATTACGGCTATCGCCCAGGCGCGGGCTGTCGAGCAGCCATTCGGCCACACGCACGGAAAATCGCTTGGGAGGGGTAACACGAGGGTGTTCGGAGGTAACAGAGTCTGATACTGAGCGAAACTTCATAAAACACTGTGGGACAGATCGGAAGGCGCGCCACTCTACTCTCTTTTTCGTACAGGTAAAGTCGAAAAAAACCCGGCACGCCCGTCCTAGAGCAAGCGCTAGGGACAATCCACAGAAGCTGTGGATAACTCAGTGGACAACCGCTCCCGAACCTCCGCAAAGCCTTGTGGAATGGGGCTCGCAGTCAAACTGACGATTTTTTCACCAACAAAAAAAGACGATATTTTTCATTGACTTAAACTTTTGATACAGGCAGCCATCGGGGTCAGGATTGATATGACAGCAAGGTTACCGTCTGCGCAACTAATGTGCACAAGTACCTGTTACCCGGTTATATCGATGCGCTTTTTTGGCCCGTTTTGCGCTTCGGACTGGGGATAAGCGGGTTGGCGCTGGGCATGGCTGCACGCTTTTGTGGCGATCGGCGGTTGATCAGGGTGATCCCTTCGCGAGCAGGACACCACCTCAATGCCTGGCGACTCACGAAATCTTTTTTACGACGGCGTTTGCATTGCCCAGGACGTTCCGTTACTATCCGCGGCGTTAGTACCAAGCTGAAAGTCAATTCCGGTCGAACACATCCCCACGGTCAACCTTCTTCCCAGAAGCCCTTCACCGAAAAAAGCGGGAACGACCCCTCGATGGTTTCCAGGTAAATCTTGCGCCGACACTGCCTTTGAATGAATGCAAAGGGTGTTGCGAAGAGCACTTACTCTGACCGAACCAACCTGCAAATTGATCAGGATCTTCACCCCGGGCCCAGAACCTTTGCCCTCGATGTGTTGCCTGTCCTCCTAAGTACCTACCTGCCAGCCCAAGCGCGCCAACTTATCAGCGCTTCAAACTGGCTGCTTTGTTCCAGTCGGGTTCTTTGTTCGACCAATGGTGGTCGACATTACTGGAACGTTTTAACGTTGCACGGTTCTTATCCGTGTCATTTGTAGGAACACCTAATAACTATGTCTACTCAAATCCAGACTCAGGATGCCATTCGCACCCTAACCAACGCTTTTGCCCCAATGAACTGCCTGATCATGGCCGCTCGCAAAGGCTGCTTCAGCTTCACCGTGGTCAATGAACACGGGATCGCCCGCCACAGCGAGCGTCTGTACCCTGATCAGTACTCCAGCGCCGAACCGCTGCAGGCCATTATTGATCGTACGCGTCAGGCCTTGATTGCTTGAGAGCCGAAAAGGCTGCAAAAGCAAAAGCCCCGCACACAATGCGGGGTTTTTTATTGCCCGATATTTCGCTTTTAGCCCTTCACGCCTAAGCACCTTCGGATATAACGCTTATCGCTCGCTGGCGGAAATATTTTAAAAACAGGCCTTTACGTCGCGAATATGACACTACACTTCAACTCAAGCGGTTTGATCCGCTTCCGGCGAGCCTGAGTCGAATCACCGCTGCCAAAGCCCTTCAGGTTTCGCCGCCCCATTACAAGAATCGAGGGCATTATGGGTATCGCTGCCAGCGAACTGTGTCGCTACGTGATCCGTCCCACACTGATTTATCTGGGACGTCACTGCGCAACCGCCGAATCCCTGCTGCTGGGGATAGCGGCCAGTCAGTCCGCCCTCGGTTCCGCCTTGCATGACCGCCGTGGCCACGGCCTCTACCGGATTGCCGAGCACCGCCACCAGGCCCTTTGGGATCACTATCTGGCACTCGATCCGGAGCGTGCCAGCCTGGTTCGCGGCCTCGCCAGCCAACATGCTTTTTTGAGCGGCCCGCACCTGGAATTGACCGTCAACCTGCGTTACGCCACCGCCATCGCCTGGCTGCTGGTAGAAGAACAACACACCCCCCTCCCCGCCCCGGACGATCTGCTGGGCATGGCGCGAATCTGGCGTCAGACCTTCCAGCCGCAAGGTCGTCTGCGCGACTTCACCTACGCCTGGCAAACTTGTGTTTCACCGGTGAATCAGGTCGCGTGTTGACTGGCGAGTTTTAGAAGATCGCTCAACAGGTCGCGAATCTGGTCGGATTGTCCTACAAAACCGCTCTAACTCAAGCCATAGGGACTATAGCGCTGGGACGAAAATGTTGGTAATTTTCGCCCCGGTGATCACCAGGAGTTCTAATAATGAAAAAAGTCATGCTCAAAACCACCCTTAGCCTCGCCGTTACCATGGCATCCACCCAGATCTTCGCAGCTGGCTTTGCCATCAACGAACACAGCATCAGCGGGATGGGCACTGGTTACGCTGGGCGATCCTCTTCTGCCGACGACGCAAGCACTGTTTATGGCAACCCTGCCGGCATGTCGCGCATCACGCGCGAACAAGTCACCGGCGGTGTTGCATTTCTCGATGCCAAGACCGATATCAGCGACGCCAGCTCCAGCCCTAACGGCGGCAGCAACAAAGGCGACATGGTACCCTTCACCTCCGTACCTATGGGCTTCTACGTCAAACCGATCGATGAGCATTGGGCATTCGGCCTCGGCGTATACGTGCCGTTCGGCCTGATTACCGACTACGAAAAAGGCTTTGCCGGCCGTTACTTCGGCAGCAAATCCGAAGTACAAGTCATCACCTTCCAGCCGACTGTCAGCTACAAGTTCAACGACGTGGTGTCGATCGGCTTCGGTCCGACCATCAACCGCATCGACGGCACGCTGGAATCCAACCTGTCGATCACTCAGGCTGCGCCGGATGGCAAGGTCAAGATTAAGGGTGACGACACCGCACTGGGTTACAACATCGGCGTGCTGGTACAGGCCACTGACACCACTCGTCTGGGTCTGACCTATCACTCGAAAGTCGATTACAAGCTCGAAGGCAACACCAAGGTCAACTACGGCGTATTGGGCGCCGTCGGCCTGGGCGCCCAGCAGAAGTACGACGCTTCGCTGAAGATCACCACCCCTGAATCCGTGGACTTCTCGGTCACTCAGGCGATCAACGACCGCTGGAACGTTTACGCCGGTAGCACCTGGACCCGCTGGAGCCAGCTGGAAAAGATCACCGTCAAGAACTCCGGCGTGCAGCCGCTGCTGGCCGGTCAGTTCGGCGAGATCACCGAAGACCAGAACTGGCACGACTCCTGGGCTTACGCCGTGGGTACTTCGTACCAGTTGAACAAGGAATGGGTACTGCGTACCGGTCTGACCTTCGACCAGTCGCCGACCAACAACGTCGACCGTTCGCCACGCATCCCGACTGGCGACCGCACGATCTTCAGCATCGGTGCCGGCTGGAGCCCGACCGACGACCTGACCATCGACGTCGCTTACTCGTACCTGAAGGAAGAGTCGGTCAAGGTCCACAACCAGAACGATCGTGGCCAGACCTACGACGCCAAGTATGAAAACTCGGCGAACGGCTTCGGTGTCGGCGCGACCTATCGCTTCTGATGCTGCATGGCGAGGCTGAACCCTCGCCCACAAGAAAGCCCCGCTCTCTCTACAAGAAAGCGGGGCTTTTTTGTTCTCGCATGATCGCCACTGTAGGAGTTGCGTCAGGGTTTGAGGGGTTTTGAAGCGATGGCCTTCTCGACTGCCGCAATAAACTCCGGATCATCCGGCTTGGTCAGGCTGGAGAAGTTGGCGATTACCTTGCCCTGCCGGTCGATCACGTACTTGTAGAAATTCCACTTCGGCGCACTGCTCTGTTCGGCCAGCACCTTGAACAGATGAGTAGCGTCGTCGCCACGAACTTTCTGCGGCTCGGTCATGGTGAAGGTCACGCCGTAATTGGCGTAGCAGACCTTGGCAGTTTCGGCGCTGTCCTTGGACTCCTGCTTGAAGTCATTGGACGGCACGCCGAGCATTTCCAGGCCTTGCGCCTTGTAATGCTGATTGAGCGCTTCGAGGCCCTCGAACTGTGGGGCGAAGCCACAGAAACTGGCGGTATTGACCACCACCAGCGGTTTGCCGGCGTAGCGCTGGCACAGATCGACGGATTCCTTGGCGCGCAACTTCGGCAGCGAGCCTTGCAGCGCCTCCGGACAGTCAGCCGCCTGGGCCAGTCCGGTCAACGCCATCAGCAACGCGGGTACAGCACACCAGCGCATGAACATGTCGGGGCATCCTTGAGCAGTCATCAGACCCCGACGTTACTCGCCCTCCAAGCCTACAGGCAAGCGCCCAGGCCCAACTGCATCAACGCCAGGCCGCCCTGATGCCAGCCCCACCACACCAGCGCCAGCAACAGCGCGCCGAGTGCGGTGATGGCGATTCGCGGCCAGGAGCGCTTCATGCGGCGCCGACAGCCGGCTGCAGACGCGCCACCGGACGCTCGCGCACCGGCCAGTTCAGCGCGGCCGCCAGCAGGCTCAAAAGAATCGCCACTTGCCAGATCAAGTCATAACTCCCGGTTCGGTCATACACCACCCCGCCCAGCCAGCCGCCAAGGAACGAACCGAGCTGATGAAAAAGGAACACGATCCCGCCGAGCATGGACAGGTTGCGCACGCCAAACAAGGTCGCCACCGTGCCGTTGGTCAACGGCACCGTCGACAGCCAGAGGAAGCCCATGGCCATGCCGAACAAGTACGCCGAGGTCGTCGTCACCGGCAGCCACAGGAACAGCACGATCACCACCGCACGCAGCAGGTACAACGCGGTCAGCAGACGCGGCTTGGACATGCGCCCGCCGAGCCAGCCGGCGGTGTAAGTGCCGAAGATATTGAACAGCCCGATCAGCGCCAGCACCGTGGTCCCGACGGTTGCCGGCAGATGCTGATCGACCAGATAAGCCGGCAGATGCACACCGATGAACACCACCTGAAAGCCGCAGACAAAGAAGCCGAACGCCAGCAGCCAGAACCCCGAGTGCGAACAGGCTTCGCGCAGGGCTTCGGACAGGGTCTGCTCGTGGCCCAGCACCGGCAGCGGCTTGTCCTTGAGCATGCTCACCAGCGGCACGATCAGCGCCACCAGCAATCCGAGTACCAACAGCGCCGCCGACCAGCCGAGCCAGCCGATCAAACCCAGCGTGCCCGGCAACATCGCAAACTGGCCAAATGAGCCGGCGGCACTGGCGATGCCCATGCCCATGCTGCGTTTTTCCGGCGGTACGGCACGGCCAACCACACCGAGAATCACCGAGAACGAAGTGCCGGAGAGACCGATGCCGATCAACAGACCGGCACTCAGCGACAGGGTCAGCGCCGAATCGGACAGCCCCATGCACACCAGGCCCGCGGCATACAGCACGCCGCCGACCAGCACCACTTTCGCCGCCCCGAAACGGTCAGCCAGCGCGCCAGTGAACGGCTGCGCCAGGCCCCAGATCAGGTTCTGCAAGGCGATGGCGAAGGCGAACACTTCACGCCCCCAGCCGAACTGGGCGCTCATCGGCGACAGGAACAGTCCGAAGCCGTGCCGCACGCCCAACGACAACGCCAGAATCAGCGCACTCCCCAGCAACACCCAACCGCACGTACGCCACATCGAACTCATTGTTATTCTCCAGTCGCGGGTATATACCCGCTTAGATTCGGAAAAAACCGGCCCTCAGGCCAGTTCATCCAATAGCCGCAGCAAGGTTTCACGCTTCTCGGCACCCAGTCGGTCGATCAACCGCTGTTGCGCCGCTTCCCAGGCCGGCAGGGCCGCTGCCAGGCGTTGTGCGCCGGTTTCGGTGAGCCGGACGATGCGGTTGCGCATGTCTTCGCCTTCGGCCAGCGCCACGAGACCTTCGCCTTCCAGCACCCGCAGATTGCGTCCGAGGGTGCTGCGATCCAGCCCCATGGCCTCGGCCAGTTCGGAAATGCTCGGCTGATCCAGACGCTGCAGGTTGCACAGCAGAGAATACTGGGCAACGTTGATCCCGAAGCCGTCGAGAGCGCCGTCGTAATGCCTGCTGACGCCACGCGCGGCGCGACGCAGGTTGGTGCACAAACACTGAGAAGGAAGCATGATGCGTGTATATACCCGCGACTGTGTTAAATCAAGTTACATGTAGTTATTCAAGAACATTTCCGGCGCCTGACGGGCCACCTTCGCGAGCAAGCTCGCTCCCACATTTGGAATACATTCCCCTGTGGGAGCGAGCTTGCTCGCGAAGGGGCCAGCACGGTTACATATATGGCTCAGACCAACACCACCCCAACCAGCACTGCCATCTCCAGCAATTCCAGCAACGCCCCCGCCGTATCACCCGTGGTCCCGCCCAACCGCCGCATCATCACGTGCCGTAGCCAGACAAACCCGACGAACGCGACAACCAGCGCAAAAATCGCTTTCATCCCGGCGATCAGCAAGCAGGTCAGCGCACTCGCCCCAAGCACCCACCAGCCGGCTCTGCGCGGCAGATGATCAGCCAACGCCTGCCCCAGCCCACCCGCCCGCACATACGGCGTGGTCAGAAACAGCCCCAGCAGCGCCGCCCGCCCCAACAACGGCACGATGATCAACATCACTGCATGCCCCTGCTCGATCAGCGCCAGCAACGCGCAGAACTTCAGCAGCAGCACCAACACCAGCGTCACCACCGCAATCGGCCCGCTGCGCGGATCCTTCATGATGGTCAGCGTGCGCTCGCGATCACCGAAACCACCGAGCCAGGCGTCGGCGCTGTCGGCCAGACCATCGAGGTGCAGCGCGCCGCTGAGCAGCACCCACACCGTCAGCAACAGCGCCGCCTGCAGCAACAATGGCGCGCCCGCCAACGCCAGATTGAATGCCCAGAGGATCACCCCGAACAGCAACCCCACCAGCGGATAAAACAGCAGCGAACGGCCGAGCTGAACAGGTTCGGGCATCCCCGGCAGGCGAATCGGCAAGCTGCTGAGAAATTGCAGGGCGATCCACAATGGCAGCATCTCAGTGATCTTCCTTGAGCGAACCATCGGCTTCAACGGTCAGGGAAAACAATGAAGCATGCGCGACTTCGACATTGAGCAACTGCTCACGCGGCAGGCCACGCGCCTGCGCCAGCAAGAGGCGCATCACGCCGCCGTGACTGATCAGTAGAACGCGCTCACCGGCATGGGCCTGATGCAACCGCGTAACCGCGCCCAGCACACGTTCAGCAAAATCGCTGACCGGCTCACCCTGCGGCGGCGTGAAGGCAAATGGATCGGCCCAGAACAGCCCCAGCGCCTCGGCATCGGTCTCCATCAGTGCCGCCGCGCTTTGCCCTTCCCAGGCGCCGAAATGCAGTTCTTGCAGATCCTTGTCCAAATGAACCGGCAGATTCAGTTGCTCACCCAGTTCGGCGGCAAACCGCGCACAACGCTGCAGCGGCGAACTGATCAAGCGATCCCACGGCCCGCCGGCAACCACGGCGGCACGCATCTGCGCCCAACCTCTTTCGGTGAGCGCATCATCGAGACTGCCGCGCAAACCGCCGCCCAGCTCAGTCTCGCCATGGCGCAGCAGGTCCAGACGCAGCGTCATGCCGGACGATCCGCCACCGCGGCTTCGGCGAACGTCGCCATCTGCCCGTGCAGGTCACAGGCCAGACGCAACAACGGCACGGCCAACGCCGCCCCGCTGCCCTCGCCCAAGCGTAAACCGAGCTCCAACAACGGTTCGGCGTTGAGGGTTTCCAGCACATGGCGATGGCCCGGCTCGGCACCACGATGACCGAACAGCAGCCACTCGCGACAGGCCGGATTCAGCCGTACCGCCACCAACGCGGCGACCGTGCAGATAAAGCCGTCGACCAGCACCGCGACGCCTTCCTGGGCACAGGCCAGGTACGCGCCGACCAGCGCAGCGATTTCAAAACCACCGAGGTTGAACAGGGTTTGCAGCGCATCGCCGCGCTGTGCCGCGTGCAGCGCCAGTGCGCGCTCGATCACTTGTGCTTTATGGCTGACGCCTTCGGCGTTCAACCCGGTGCCGGGACCGGTCAGATGCGCCACCGGGCAGTCGAGCAAGGCACACGCCAGCGCACTGGCGGCAGTGGTGTTGCCGATGCCCATTTCGCCGCCGATGAACAACTGCGCGCCAGCCGCTTTGGCGCGCAGCACGCTGTCGCGACCGGCCTGCAACGCGAGTTCGCCCTGTGCCTGGGTCATCGCCGCGCCCTTGGCGAAATTCGCCGTGCCCGGGCCGATGTTCAGATGACGCACGCCCGGCAGGTTCAACGATGGCGTCACCGTGCCCAGATCGACCACTTCCAGCTGTGCATTGAGCTGGCGCGCCAGCACGCTGATTGCCGCACCGCCGCTGACGAAGTTGAGCAGCATCTGCCCGGTGACTTCCTGCGGGAACGCCGAAACGCCTTCCGCGACCACGCCATGATCACCGGCAAAAATCGCGATCCAGACCTGCTCAAGCATCGGCTTGATCTGCCCCTGCAATCCGGCCAGTTGCACCGCCACGCTTTCGAGGTGGCCGAGGGAGCCGGCCGGTTTGGTGAGTTGCTGTTGGCGCGCCGCCGCTTGTTCAACGATCCCGGCATTTACGGATTGGCACGGGTTCAACCACCAGGCTTGAGTCATAACGCAGGTCCTTTCAGGGTCAGGGGCAGGCCGGCGACAGTCAGGACGACTCGCTGACAACGCTCGGCCAGAGCTTGATGCAGCCAACCGGCTTCATCGACGTAGCGGCGAGTCAATTCGCCCAGCGGCACGACACCCATTCCGGTCTCGTTGCTGACAAAAATGATTTCTCCCGGCAGGGACGCCAGGCAGTCCAGCAGGGCTTCACGCTCGGCGGCGAGACGCGCGGCGTCATCGAGCATCAGCAGATTGGTCAGCCACAGGGTCAGGCAATCCACCAGCAGGCAACGCTCGGCACTGGCGTTCTCGCGCAGGACACGGGCCAGCTCCAGCGGCTCTTCGATCAGCGCCCATTCGGCCGGACGCCGGGCACGGTGATGGGCGACGCGCGCGTTCATTTCGCCGTCCAGCGGTTGGCTGGTGGCGATGTAAGTGACCGCCAATTGGCTGTAGCTGGCGAGTTTTTCTGCCAGACGACTTTTGCCGGAGCGGGCGCCGCCGAGGATCAGTTGGAGCATTTTTTTATCCAGAAAAAGTTTAGTGAGATCACCGGCCCCTTCGCGGGCAAGCCCGCTCCCACAGGGTTCAGCTGTGTTCACAAAATATGTATCCGACATCGAACCCTGTGGGAGCTGGCTTGCCAGCGATGGGGCCTGGACAGGCCGCTCAAATCCCGCAGAGCTGACGCAGCAGCCCGGTATCCAGATGCTGCTCCACCAGATCCGCCAACCGTTCGATATCGCGCTCGCGCAAGCCGTGGTAATCCACCTCCTGCACGTCGCTCAACCCGGCCCAACGCAGCAACGCGGCACTGGCCTGCGGCGATTCGAACACGCCATGCAGATAGGTGCCGAACACCTGCCCGTCCAGACTCTGCGCGCCGTCGCAACGACCGTCATCCAGATGCACCGCCGCATTCTCCAGCGCCGCCCCCGCCGTCACGCCCGCATGGATTTCATAACCACTGACCTCAGCGTTTTCCAGCGCCAGATGCCCGCGGACATTGCGCAATTGCTTCTCGGCTTCCAGCGTGGTTTCGAACGCCAGCAAACCGAGGCCGGCACTCGAACCCGGCGCGCCTTCCAGACCCAGCGGATCATGCACCTGCTCGCCGAGCATTTGCAGCCCGCCGCAGATCCCCAGCAATTTGCCGCCATAGCGCAGGTGCCGATTGATCGCCGTGTCCCAGCCATTGGCACGCAGATACGCGAGGTCGCTGCGCACGCTTTTCGAGCCGGGCAGGATGATCAGGTCGGCGGCAGGAATCGCCTGCCCCGGGCCGATGAATTGCAGATCGACCTGCGGATGCAAGCGCAGCGGATCGAAGTCCGTGTGGTTGCTGATGCGCGGCAGCACCGGCACCACCACTTTCAGCACCTGCTCGGCCTTGTCGGTCTGGCGCTGGTCGATGCCGTCCTCGGCTTCCAGGTGCAGATCCATCACGTACGGCAGCACACCGACCACCGGTTTGCCGGTGCGCTGCTCCAGCCAGTCGAGGCCCGGTTGCAGCAAGGCGATGTCACCGCGAAAGCGGTTGATGATGAAGCCCTTGACCCGCGCCTGTTCGCTCGGCGACAGCAACTCAAGGGTGCCGACCAGATGCGCAAACACCCCGCCGCGATTAATGTCGGCAATCAGCAGCACCGGGCAATCCACCGCCTCGGCAAAGCCCATGTTGGCGATGTCCCCGGCACGCAGGTTGATCTCGGCCGGCGAGCCAGCGCCTTCGACCATCACCAGCGGATACGCCGCGCTCAGCCGCTCATGCGAGGCCAGCACCGCTTGCATGGCAATGGCTTTGTAGTCGTGATACGCCACGGCATTCATGCTGGTGACCGCGCGGCCATGGATGATCACCTGCGCGCCGGTGTCGCTGTTGGGCTTGAGCAACACCGGGTTCATGTCGGTGTGCGGTTCGAGATGCGCGGCTTGTGCCTGCACCGCTTGTGCCCGGCCGATCTCGCCGCCGTCGGCGGTCACCGCGCTGTTGAGCGCCATGTTCTGCGGTTTGAACGGCACCACCGCGACGCCCTGACGGGTGGCCCAGCGGCACAGCGCCGTCACCAGCGTGCTTTTACCGGCGTCGGACGTGGTGCCCTGAACCATCAAGGTTGTCATTGGGTTTCCTTGGCGAAAGCTTGCAGCGCTTGTTCGAGACGCGCTTCTTCAGCGGCGTTGGCAGGCAGGCCGAAACGCAGGCTGCTGTTGTGGGTGAAGATGCGCAGGAGGATCCCGCGTCGGGCCATGAATTCGTGCAGCGCCGCCGCGTGTTCGGTGATCAGCCACTGAAACAGCGCGCAACCACCGTGGGGTTTGAAGCCGTAGTGCTCCAGCAACAGCGCCAGGCGTTCGCTGGCCTCGTCGCTGCGAATACGTTGCCGGGTATGCGCTTCGGTGTCTTGCAGGCAGGCCTGACCGAGCACCCGCGTCGGCCCGCTGACCGCCCATGGCCCGACCTGCTCCGCGAGCAATCTGAGCAACTTGCGCTCGGCCAGCACAAAGCCCAGCCGCACGCCGGCCAGACCGAAAAACTTGCCGAACGAACGCAGCACAATCAATCCGATCTGGTGGGCATGCGGCGCCAGACTCAGCTGCGGCGTGTTGTCCATGAACGCTTCATCGACCACCAGCCAGCCGCCGCGCTGGGCCAGCCGCGCGTGCCAGTCGAGCAGTCGCGCCGGGGTCAGGCTCAGGCCAGTGGGGTTGTTCGGGTTGACCACCACCAGCACGTCGAGGCTGTCGAGAAAGAATTCGACTTCCTGCTCCAGCACTTCGCGCACGATGTAACCGCTGCGCCGCCAGGCTTCGGCGTGCTCGGCATAACACGGCGACAACACCCCGACCTTGCCGGCGCGACGCAAACGCGGCAGCAACTGGATCGCCATCTGCGAACCGGCCACCGGCAGCACCTGCGAAGCGCCGTAGTAATCACACGCGGCCTGTTCCAGCCCGTCGTCGGTTTCCGGCAAACGTGCCCAGGCGCGCAACGGAATTTCCGGCACCGTAAACGGCCACGGCGCGAGGCCGCTGGACAGGTCGAGCCAGTCGGCCTCAGCGATGCCGTAATCGAGTGCAGCCTTGCGCAGCCGGCCACCGTGCTCAAGCATAGAATTCAGCCCCCACGCAGAGAATCAGCAGCCATAACCATACCCCGCGCTGGACCAATTGCCAGCCGCAATCAATCGAATCGGCATCCGCCGGCGGACCTTCGCCCAGTCGCGGACGCTCATGCAGTTCGCCGTGATAGATCGCCGGGCCGCCCAGTTCGACATTCAACGCACCGGCACCCGCCGCCATCACCGGACCGGCGTTGGGGCTGTCCCATTGCGGGCCCTGGCTGCGCCAGCATTTCCAGGCCAGCCGGGTGTTGCCCAGCAGCGCATAGGTCAGCGCCACCAAACGCGCCGGAATGTAGTTGAGCACGTCGTCGATCTTTGCCGCGCACCAGCCGAAGCGCTCGAAGCGTTCGTTGCGATAGCCCCACATCGCGTCGAGGGTATTGCTCAGGCGATAGAGCACCACGCCCGGCGCACCGGCCACGACAAACCAGAACAGCGCGGCGAACACCGCGTCACTGCCGTTCTCCAGCACCGATTCGGTGGCGGCACGGGCGACGGCGGTGCTGTCCAGTTCGCTGGTCTGGCGGCTGACCAGATAGCCAACACGCTTGCGCGCTTCTTCCAGATCATCGGCGCGCAAGGCGGCGGCTACCGGCGCGACATGCTCACCGAGGCTGCGCATGCCGAGGGCGCAATACAACGCAAGGATCTCGACGATCCAGCCCACGTACGGCGCCCAGGAAAACGCGGTGGCGAGCAAGGTCAGCGGCAGCACCGCGATCACCCACGCGGTGACCCCGTGACTGCGCCAGCCGCGCCCGCCCGCATTGAAACGGCGCTCGATGCGCCCGGCAAAATTGCCGAACGCCACCAGCGGATGCCAGCGTTTCGGTTCACCCAGCAGCGCATCCAGCGCGACCGCGGCGACACTCAACAACGCCACACTCATTGATTCACTCCCCAATAGTTTTCGTACAGCAACTCATTGAGCGGCTGCGCCTGCGCCCACCCTTCGAGTACCAGCATCGGCGCCGGATAGAATGCCTTGACCGGCCCCAGGCACAACACCGCCAACGGCTTGGCCCCGGCCGGCAGTTGCAGCAGATCGGCCAGCGCCTGTGGTTCGAACAACGACACCCAGCCCATGCCCAGTCCTTCGGCACGGGACGCCAGCCACAAATTCTGGATCGCGCAGGACAGCGAGGCCATGTCCATTTCCGGCAGCGTACGACGACCGAAAATGTGTTTTTCGCGATCGTCCATCAGCGCTGCGACCAGCACTTCGGCGCAATCATTGATGCCTTCGACCTTGAGCTTCATGAACTCATCGCTGCGCTCGCCGAGGGCCTCGGCGGTGCGGATGCGCTCTTCTTCGACGAGGTGCTGAATCTGCCCGCGCAAGGTGCGATCGCTGATGCGGATGAAGCGCCACGGCTGCATCAGGCCGACGCTGGGCGCCTGATGTGCCGCTTCAAGCAGACGGCGCAGCAGCTCCGGTTCGACCGTGCCGCCGGTGAAGTGGCGCATGTCGCGGCGTTCGGCGATGGCTTTATAGATCGCTGTGCGCTCGGCCTCGGAATAGGCGTTGTCGGTCATGGCCTCTTCGCGAGCAAGCTCGCTCCCACAGGGGTTAGGTGATCCAATGTGGGAGCGAGCTTGCTCGCGAAGGCGGCCTCGAGATCTGGCGCTAACAATGCAGCAATCGCCGTCGGATTCGACGGAAAGTAGAAATGCACGTAAGACGCGGTCATCCGCCCTTCCCGATAAACCGCCTCCGCCCCGCGCCCGCCATTGGGGCTGATGCCCCGGGCAATCGGGGTCAGTTCGGTGCTGGTCAGGGAGTGGTGATAGGTGTGCCCACGCAGCGAACCCTCCGGCAGATCCACCGCTTGCAGTGCCAGTGCCGCCAGACGTTTTTGCATCACCGCCTCACCGCGCAGCAGGCCGACCAGTTCGGCGCGGGTGCCGTCGACATCGGTCAACGCGTCGAGCAGATAGAGCATGCCGCCGCACTCGGCGAGCAACGGTTTGCCGGCGGTGTGGTGCGCACGAATCGCATCGAGCATTGCGGTGTTTTGCGATAACGCGACGTGGTGCAATTCCGGATAACCACCGGGCAGATACAGGCTATCGGCGTCGGGCAGTTGCGTATCGCGGATCGGCGAAAAGAAGCTCAACTCGGCGCCCATCGCCCGCAACAGATCGAGGCTGGCGCCGTAGGTGAAGGCAAAGGCTTCGTCGCGAGCGACGGCGATGCGCACGCCGTCGAGCAACGGCTCGGCAGGGATCACTTCGGGCGCGGCGAATGCCACGGCCGGTGGCAGCGCTACCTCGCAACTGCTGGCCAGTGCTTCGGCGGCGGCGTCGAGGCGCAGGTCGAGGTCATTCAGTTCACTGGCCTGCACCAGACCGAGATGGCGGCTCGGCAACTCGATCCCGGTTTCCCGGGATAGCGCGCCGTACCAGCGCAGACCTTCGGTGAGGCTGCCTTCAAGCAGTTGCGCATGACGCAAGGTGCCGACGCGGTTGGCCAGCACGCCGGCAAACGGCAGGTCCGGCTGGTACTTCGCCAAACCCAGTGCCAGGGCGCCAAAGGTCTGGGCCATGGCGGTGCCGTCGATCACACCGAGCACCGGCACGCCGAAATGCCGCGCCAGATCAGCGCTCGATGGTGTGCCGTCGAAAAGGCCCATCACGCCTTCGATCAGGATCAGATCGGCTTCGGCGGCGGCTTCCCACAACAGCCGGCGGCTTTCCTGCTCGCCGACCATCCACATGTCCAGTTGATACACCGGCGCACCGCTGGCGCGCTCGAGAATCATCGGGTCGAGGAAGTCCGGGCCGCACTTGAACACGCGCACCTTGCGCCCCTGATTGCGGTGCAAGCGCGCGAGCGCGGCGGTGACGGTGGTCTTGCCCTGACCGGAGGCCGGCGCGGCGATCAGTACCGCCGGGCAGTGACGTGGTTGATTCAAAGTTCGACGCCTTTCTGCGCTTTGATGCCGGCCTGGAAGGCGTGTTTGAGCATGCCCATTTCGGTGACGGTATCGCCCATCTCGATCATTTCCGGCTTGGCCGCGCGACCGGTGACGATCACGTGCTGCATCGGCGGACGCGCCTGCAAATCGCTGAGCACCTGATCCAGATCGAGGTAGCCGTGTTTGAGGGCGATGTTCAGCTCATCCAGCACCACCAGGCCGATCGACGGATCACGCAGCAGCTCGCGGGATACGGCCCACGCGGCTTCGGCGGCGGCGATGTCACGCTGGCGATCCTGGGTTTCCCAGGTGAAGCCCTCGCCCATCACGTGAAAACGCACTTGCTCAGGGAAACGGCGGAAGAACAGCTCCTCGCCAGTGCTGTTGCGGCCCTTGATGAACTGCACCACGCCGCACTGCATGCCGTGGCCCATGGCGCGAGCAAGCATGCCGAACGCCGAGCTGCTTTTGCCTTTGCCATTGCCGGTCAACACCAGCACCAGGCCGCACTCGTCAGGGGAATTGGCGATGCGTTCGTCGATCACGGCTTTTTTGCGCTGCATACGCGCCAGATGGCGTTCGTCGCGCTCGGGGGAATCGGTCATGAGGGGAGCTCTCCGTTGAGGCTGGATAACGGCGGGCAGGCACAAGAATAGACGGCAAAAAGCCTGGCATCGCCCACCGTGATGCCGCTGGATGGATCAGGCCGGTCTCCGGGCTCATGAGCGGCGAATCGCCTGACTGCGCGCCTTCCCGCGTCGTTCGACACAGTGGCTCAATGCGCAGCTTTCACTCATTTACCGTTGCGGGGGCAGCGCCGGGATCGTGATCGTTCTTCACCTGAAAACAACCCTCACCGGCTTCCCTGTTTCACTCTGTCGACACGCGTCACAGAGCACCTGAAACAAGCCGCGAAGGTTAGAGGGTTGGGGGTGGAGCGTCAATTAAAGAGGGGGCCGTCGGGCGAATAACTGCCGTCGATCAATTATCTGGCGCCATTCTTGTGCCACACTGATACAAATGATATCAAAGAGCCATGCTTTTCTCGAAAAAGCCTATCACAACAATAAAGGATGATGACGATGCAAGGCATGATCATCAGCAACCCGCGCCTGGAATTCCTGCGCCCGATGCTTGAACGCTGGTTTGACTGTATCGACCGCTACAACGCCATTCGCGGCGACAACGACACCCCTTACTGGCATGACGAGAACGCCAATCTCGGCTTGCTCTCCGCGGCGGCATGGATGGCCGAGTTGGTGACCCTTTGTGATACCCCGACCCGAAAGCAGAACGAGGACGGCGAGCGCAATGCCCGCGCCGATCTGTTCATTGCCGGGCCTGAAGACCGCGCCTACCTTCAGGCGACCCAGCGCTGGCCGCGGGTCAACAATCTCAACCTGACCCAGGCCCTGCTGGACATCACCAGCGATGCCAAACGCATCAGTTTTGCCAGCGACCTCAAGCTCGGCTGCCTGTTCGTCGCCCCGCAAAAGGCCCAGCACAGCGCCAGCCCCGAAGAACTGCAGGACATGGTCGACGACCTGCAAAAGGAACATTGCTGCGCAGTGGCCTGGTATTTCCCCTACGCCTACCGCAAGTTGCGCAGCGAAGCGGGCAACTATCATCCGGGCATCGCCGTGCTGTTCAAAGAGGCCCGCGGTTGAGCGGTTGAACCATCGCACGCCTGTGCTTCTCTATGATTAGGTCAATGCATTCATAGGGAAGATCAGTAATGCGCAAGTCCCAGCTCGCTCTCGTCATCGCCCTCGCCGGAGGGCTCGCCGCCTGTGGCGAATCCTCCAGCCTGCAAGTTTCCGACGGCACCGGCCCGTCACCGAAACTGCCTGAACCGAACAAAACCCTGATCCCGACGGTGAACATCGCCCCGGCGATCGGCTGGCCTGCGGGTGGTAAACCGACCGCCGCGGCCGGCACGCAAGTGGCCGCATTCGCCGAAGGCCTCGATCACCCGCGCTGGCTCTACGTGCTGCCCAACGGTGATGTGCTGGTGGCGGAAACCAACGCGCCACCCAAGCCTGACGACAGCAGCGGCATTCGTGGCTGGGTGATGAAGAAAGTCATGGGCAAGGCCGGCGCTGGCGTGCCGAGCCCGAATCGCATCACCCTGCTGCGCGATGCCGACCACGACGGCGTGGCCGAGACCCGCACGGTGTTCTTGCAAAACCTCAACTCGCCGTTCGGCATGACCCTGGTCGGTAATGACCTGTATGTCGCCGACACCGATCGCCTGCTGCGCTTCCACTACGAACCCGGCGCGACCGAGATCAAGACCCAGCCGATTAAAGTCACCGACCTGCCGGGCGGCACGCTGAACCACCACTGGACGAAAAACGTTATCGCCAGCAAGGACGGCAGCAAGCTGTACGTCACCGTCGGCTCGAACAGCAACGTCGGCGAGAATGGTCTGGATAAAGAAGAAGGTCGCGCGGCGATCTGGGAAGTCGATCGCGCCACTGGCAATCACCGGATCTTCGCCTCGGGCATCCGCAACCCCAACGGCCTGGCGTGGGAGCCCACCAGTGGCGCGTTGTGGACAGCGGTCAACGAGCGTGACGAGATCGGCAGCGACCTGGTGCCGGATTACATCACCTCGGTCAAGGACGGCGGCTTCTACGGCTGGCCATTCAGCTATTACGGACAGCACGTGGACGTGCGGGTGAAGCCGCAGAATCTGGATCTAGTGGCCAAGGCTATCGCCCCGGACTACGCCGTCGGCCCACACACCGCCTCGCTGGGTCTGACCTTCGCCGAAGGCAACAGCCTGCCGGCGCAGTTCAAGGAAGGCGCGTTCATCGGCCAGCACGGCTCATGGAACCGCAAACCGCACAGTGGCTATAAAGTGATTTTCGTCCCGTTCGCCGCCGGCAAGCCGAACGGAGCACCGGTGGATGTGCTGACCGGTTTCCTCGACAAGGACGAAAACGCCTTGGGTCGCCCGGTGGGCGTGGTGATCGACCAGCAAGGTGGTTTGCTGGTAGCGGATGATGTGGGGAACAAGGTTTGGCGGGTGTCGTCCGCCAAGTAACTTTTGCCTGACCTGAAACAACTGTAGGAGTGAGCCTGCTCGCGATGACGGTGTCACATTCAACATCAGTGTTGATTGATCAACCGCTATCGCGAGCAGGCTCACTCCTACATTGGACTGTGAGCTCTTTGAATTACGGGTTACGCGCCAGATGCTCCGGCTGCAGCACCCGCTTGGCGCTCAGATACGCCTTCTGCCAGTAAGCCTTTGACAGGCTGTCCAGCTTCACCGTGCCGCCAGTTGCCGGCGCGTGCACGAAGCGCCCTTCGCCGACGTAAATTCCCGCATGGCTGACCTGCGAGCCACCGTTGGTGGCGAAGAAGATCAGGTCGCCGGTTTGCAAACCCTCTTTGCCGACGTTCGGCGCCTGCATCACGATCATCTCGCGCGTCGAGCGCGGCAAGGAAATACCAGCAGCATCGCGGTAGACGAAGCCGATCAGGCCACTGCAATCGAAACCGGAGTCTGGTGTGTTGCCGCCCCAGCGATAAGGCGTGCCAACCAGACCCAACGCGCGAAACAGCACGTCTTCAGCAGCCGGCGAAAAAGCTTGGGAAGGTCCGAACACGACCGGGGCACGTACCACGGGCGCAGGCGGCGGCGTGCGACTGGCGCAGGCGCTGAGCAGCGCTGCGAAGAAGATCAAAGCAAGGCGGGCCGACATCGTCATAAGCAGAACATCCTGATCTGGCTGCGGCTTTCTCTGCCGAATGGACAGAAACAAAACCGCCTGCGGAGCACGCAGGCGGTTTGCCATCAATATAGATACAGGATTCTAGCGGCTATACGACAAACTTCAAGTAAGACTTTAACTTCACCTTGTAAAGTTTAGGTCTACTCTTTGCCGGAGCCGTTTTTTTGTCGCCACGGACGTGGCGACAACGGGGGAATTACTTGCGAGCGGTGACCACGGTCGGGGCCATCGCGAGGGCGCGCTTGGCTTCGATGAAGGTCTTGCTCCAGTAGCTGTCACCCAGGCTGTCGATGCGAACACCGCCGCTGCGACGACTGCTGGAGTGAATAAACTGGTTGTCACCCAAGTAGATCCCGGCGTGGCTTACACGACCGCGACGACCATTGGTGGCGAAGAACAGCAGATCGCCCGGCTCAAGGTTGCCGCGCGAGACCAGAGGCGCATCCACGTTGATCATTTCGCGGGTGGAGCGCGGCAGATTCATACCGGCTTCTTCGCGGAACAGATAACCGATGAAACCGCTGCAGTCGAAACCGGCTTCAGAGGTACCGCCGAAACGGTAACGGGTACCGATCAGGGACATGCCGCGTTCGAGGATGCTGTCAGCCAGAACCGGGAGCTCGTACGGCTTCTTGTTGAAGTCCGAGAGTTCCTTTTCGGTGTCCAGCTCTTCCTGGTAAATAACGGAAGACTGGGCAGTGGCAGAATTTTTAACCTGTTGAGGCTGCTCTTGAACTGGAGAATGAGCAGCGCAACCGAACAACAGGGTGACGAGTGCGAGAGGCACGAGGGGTGCGAAGCGATTTAGCATGGGCACGACCGTGGCTGAAGTTGTAAAGAAGCCGAGACTATGCCCGCTATCGGCCTCATTTGCAAATTCAATCGATCTTTTTGTGACTTCCCGGTTTCTCGTTTACATCTAAGCGCTTAAGCCCATTTGAGTCGATACGCGGTCTGCACAGGGTGCGGAAAAGCGGATTTTCTGGCGCCTGAAATATGTCAAAACGTGGTCAAAGCCACGTATTTCAAGGGCTGGCTACCAGCCGAGGGTTTCTTTCAGGAACGGAATCGTCAACTTGCGCTGCGCCTGCAACGAGGCCTGATCCAGCTGTTCGAGCAGGTCGAACAATGCACTCATGCTGCGGGTGCCGCGGGTCAGGATAAAGTGTCCGACTTCATCGGTCAGGTGCAGACCGCGACGCGAAGCGCGTAATTGCAGGGCACGCAATTTGTCTTCATCGGAGAGCGGACGCATCTGGAAGATCAGCGCCAGGGTCAGGCGCGATTTGAGGTCGGCCAGTTTGACCGGCAATTCGCGTGGCGAAGTAGAGGCGGCGATCAGCAGACGCCGACCACTGTCACGCAGACGATTGAACAGATGAAACATTGCCTCTTCCCAGTCGGCCTTGCCGGCAATCACCTGCAAGTCATCCAGGCAGACCAGTTCGTACTGTTCAAGGTTGTCGAGGATTTCGATACCACGATCCATCAGCTCGGCCAGCGGCAGATACACCGCCGGTTCGCCCATCTGCTCGAAACGCAGGCAAGCCGCCTGCAACAGATGCGTACGCCCTACCCCATGCTTGCCCCACAGGTAGATCAGGCTTTCGGTCCAGCCGGCGTCGGCTTCGCATAGGCGCTCGACATAGCCGAGTGCAGCGGCATTGGCGCCTGGGTAGTAGTTGATGAAGGTGGCGTCGTCACGCAGACGCACACCTAGGGGCAGCTGAATCGGTTTCATGCTGACTGAACAGTTCTCAAGGAACCGTTAGTGGCCTCTGTGTAAAGTTTGCGAAGTTTATACCCGTGAAGCTGAGCGCACAATGCGACAGACTCCAAGCAAAATCAAAGGTTTGCGTTAACACGCTGGTTTTATGACAGTTTCTCTGACGCGCTATCGAACGAACTCACCGCAAAACACGGGCCAACCCGGCGCAATGCCGGGCCGCCCGTGATCGGATTACAACTCGGGTTCATCTGCCCCGCTGTAGATATCCGAGTCCTTGTACAAATCGTGTACGTGACGCACCAGCACCATGATCACCGCCGCCACCGGCAATGCCAGTAGCACACCTGTAAAGCCGAACAGCTCGCCACCCGCCAGGATCGCGAAGATCACCGCCACCGGATGCAGACCGATCCGGTCGCCCACCAGCAAAGGCGTCAGCACCATGCCTTCCAGCGCTTGCCCGACCATGAACACAGCCACAATGCCGATCATCGGGTACAGATCGCCACCAAACTGGAACAACCCGGCAATCAGCGCCGCACCAATGCCGATGACAAACCCCATGTACGGCACGATAGCCGCCAGGCCTGCAATCAGGCCGATCAACAGCCCCAGCTCCAGACCGACGATCATCAGACCCGCCGCGTAAATCACCCCCAGCGCCAGCATCACCAGCAACTGCCCGCGCACAAACGCGCCGAGCACCTCGTGGCACTCCCCCGCGAGCGAGACGATGGTTGCTTCGCGATCACGCGGCAACAGGCTGCGGATCTTGGCCATCATCACGTCCCAGTCGCGCAGCAGATAAAAACTCACCACCGGGATCAGCACCAGATTCGCCAGCCAGCCGATCAGCGCAAGGCTGGAGGCCGTCGCCTGACTCAACACCACACCAACGATGTCGGTGGTCTGCCCCATGTGTTCGCTGATCGCCGCCTTGACCTTGTCGAACTTCCAGAAACCGTCCGACAACCCCAGCTTCGATTGCGCCCACGGCAGCGCGGTGTGCTGCAGCCAGTCGAGCATCTGCGGTGCCAGCTCGTACAAGCGCACCAACTGCTTGGCGAGCATCGGCACCAGCACCAGCAGCAACGTGGTGACGATCAGGGTGAACAAGGCAAACACCGCAATCACGCCCCAGGTACGCGACAGACCGAGTCGCTCAAGGCGATCCACCAGCGGATCGAACAGATAAGCCAGCAGCAACGCCACCAGAAACGGCGTGAGGATCGGATGCAGCAACCAGACAAACGCGCAAAGCAGGACTACCCCACCGAGCCAGAACCAACGCCGCGAATCGGCCATGTACCACTCCTACTGCTTCTATATAAGGAAAGACTTACCAGCGAAACCGCAACGAAGGCGCTACCGGTACAGGCGCCGGTGCCGCAACAGGCGCCGCACCTGCAACGGCTGGCTGCGGCGCTGCCACTGGCGTCGGTGCTTCGGCCGGCAACTCCTGCAACTTCGCCAGCGACAATTGCGAACGCAACTGATCGGCACTGCCGTTGACCCGATACACGATACGATCACCATCAACACTCTGCAGACGCACACCGAACGGTTCGAGTAACCGCAGCAGCGCGGCGTAGTGCTCAAGATTCATGCCCTGCACTTCGAGGGTCTGTTGACCGGAAGCGCCGGGCTTGGCAACAAATCGCGGGGCCAGACGCTCAGCCACTGCCAGCATCACCGCATCGGCCACGGTAGCCTGATCGGCGCCCTGCACGCTGCCGGCTTCTTTCTGATCGCCCAGCCACAGATGCCACTTGGCCTGCCACTGCCCGCCCTCTTCGTGCGCATGCACCGCCAGCAACGCATCCGCGCCGTAACGCTCCGAAGCGCCGCGCAATGGCGCGGGATCGGTGCCGTCCAGCACCGGCGCGGTGGCCACCAGTTGCTCACTGAGATCCGCCAGCGGCAAACGCAGCGGCAAGCCGCGATGCTGAGCCGCAGAACGCAGCGGTGCAGCCGCTGCCTGACCGTCGCCGACCAGGCTCGAACCTTCAGTCGAATCGTTCAGCCACCAGCTCAGAATCGACGGCCGACTCGCCCCCCACAATGACAGACCGGCCCGGCGCAGCGCCTGCTCGGTGGTGGCCGGATCGAAATCGACCTTGAGCACCTCCGGAGGCCCGGCATCGAAACCGAACTGACTGATGATCTGCTGCGGATCCTTGCGAATCGCCGCCAGCCCCGGACTCTGCGGAGCCTTGGGGTCACCGGTCAGGCGCAACACCAGCGTATCGAGCGCTGCCTGCGTGGCGCGATCACGCTCTTCCGGCGCCTGACTGCTGACCGGTTGGCGTACTTGATAGAGACCTTTGAGGTTTTCGGCATGACTCGCCAGGCTGACCAACGACAAACAACCCACAACCAACAATTTACAAAAACGCATGGAAAATTCCCGTCGACAGGAGCGGCTGGAACAGGCCGCGTGAACCGGTTAAGCAAGGCTGTGACAATCTGCCATCGCAAAACATTCACACGGCAGCGGTAAGTTTTTGCACAGTGATAACGATAGACGGTTAATCGGCACACCTTATACAGGCAGCCACCCGGCACAATTGCAAAAAATTTCAGTCGATTATGCCCCTGCCCGTCGGCGCGAGGATGGCCGCTGCCCCTCAAGCCTGATAAAATCGCGCGCCTTCGCAGACCGGCAACAGCCGGGCACCCCGAAATTCGCGTGAGGCCATCGCCCCCTCGATTTCGATGTTCCCGCTGAACTCGGTCGTTACCCCTGAATCCCCTCCCCTAAAGGCCTGGATCATGAGCAAGCAACCCTCCCTGAGCTACAAGGACGCCGGTGTAGACATCGACGCCGGTGAAGCATTGGTCGAACGCATCAAGAGCGTCGCCAAGCGCACTGCGCGCCCGGAAGTCATGGGCGGTCTGGGCGGATTCGGCGCCCTCTGCGAAATCCCGGCCGGCTACAAGCAGCCAGTGCTGGTTTCCGGCACCGACGGCGTCGGCACCAAGCTGCGCCTGGCGCTGAACCTGAACAAGCACGACAGCATCGGCCAGGACCTGGTCGCCATGTGCGTCAACGATCTGGTGGTGTGCGGCGCTGAACCGCTGTTCTTCCTCGACTACTACGCCACCGGCAAGCTGAACGTTGACGTGGCCGCCACCGTCGTCACCGGTATCGGTGCAGGCTGCGAACTGGCTGGCTGCTCCCTGGTCGGAGGCGAAACCGCTGAAATGCCTGGCATGTACGAAGGCGAAGACTACGATCTGGCCGGCTTCTGCGTCGGCGTGGTGGAAAAAGCCGAAATCATCGACGGTTCGAAAGTCGCCACCGGTGACGCGCTGATCGCTCTGCCATCGTCCGGCCCGCACTCCAACGGTTACTCGCTGATCCGCAAGATCATCGAAGTGTCTGGTGCCGACATTGAAACCGTTCAGCTCGACGGCAAGCCGCTGACCGACCTGCTGATGGCCCCGACCCGCATCTACGTGAAGCCGCTGCTCAAGCTGATCAAGGACACCGGCGCGGTCAAGGCCATGGCCCACATCACCGGTGGCGGTCTGCTGGACAACATCCCGCGCGTTCTGCCAAAAGGCGCTCAGGCCGTGGTTGACGTGGCCAGCTGGACTCGCCCGGCAGTCTTCGACTGGCTGCAAGAGAAAGGCAACGTCGACGAGACCGAAATGCACCGCGTACTGAACTGCGGCGTCGGCATGGTCATCTGCGTGGCTCAGGAGCACGTTGAAGTGGCCCTGAACACCCTGCGTGATGCCGGCGAGCAGCCTTGGGTCATCGGCAAGATCGCTGCCGCTGCAGAAGGCGCTGCCCAGGTTGATCTGCAGAACCTTAAGGCTCATTAATGTCCGCAACCTGTGATGTCGTGGTGCTGTTGTCCGGCACCGGCAGTAACTTGCAGGCTCTGATCGACAGCACGCGGACCGGTGACAGCCCGGTCCGCATCGCTGCGGTGATTTCCAACCGCGCCGTCGCCTACGGCCTGCAACGCGCCAGTGACGCGGGTATCGCCACCCGCTCGCTGGATCACAAGGCTTTCGAAGGTCGCGAGGCCTTCGATGCTGCCCTGATCGAACTGATCGACGAATTCAAACCGAAACTCGTGGTACTGGCCGGCTTCATGCGCATTCTCAGCGCTGACTTCGTGCGTCATTACCAGGGTCGTCTGCTCAATATCCACCCGTCGCTGCTGCCCAAATACAAAGGGTTACACACTCATCAGCGCGCGCTGGAGGCCGGCGACGCGGAACACGGCTGCTCCGTGCACTTCGTCACCGAGGAACTCGATGGTGGACCACTGGTCGTACAGGCAGTAATACCGGTAGAGTTGCACGACACGCCGCAGACACTTGCGCAGCGAGTGCATGTCCAGGAACACCTGATCTACCCGATGGCTGTACGCTGGTTTGCCGAAGGCCGACTGGCACTCGGTGAACAAGGTGCTTTACTGGATGGCCAGTTACTCGCGGCCAGCGGCCACTTGATTCGACACTAGGAGATTTTATGCGTCGCGCCCTGCTCTTCGCTTGCGCTCTGCTCGCCCTGCCATTCGCGCAGGCGGCGGACCTTCAACCGTTCTCCGCCAGCTACACCGCCGACTGGAAACAGTTGCCCATGAGCGGCACCGCCGAACGCAGCCTGACCAAGGAAGCCAACGGCGTCTGGAAACTCAGCTTCAAGGCGTCGATGATGATCGCCAGCCTGACCGAAGAAAGCACCCTGACCCTGGACAAGGACACCCTGCTGCCACAGTCCTACCACTTCGAACGTGGTGGTCTGGGCAAAGCGAAAAAGGCTGATCTGGACTTCGACTGGAACAGCAAGATGGTCACCGGCACCGACCGTGGCGACGCGGTGAAGATCCCGCTGAACCGTGGCATGGTCGACAAGTCGACCTACCAACTGGCGCTGCAGCACGACGTCGCCGCCGGCAAGAAGACCATGAGCTATCAGGTGGTCGACGACGGTGAAGTTGATACCTATGACTTCCGTGTGCTCGGTGCCGAGAAAGTCGATACCAAGGCCGGCAAGATCGACGCGATCAAGGTCGAGCGCGTGCGCGACCCGACACAAAGCAAGCGCATCACTGTGCTGTGGTTCGCCAAGGACTGGGATTACCTGCTGGTCCGCCTGCAACAGGTTGAAACCGACGGCAAGGAGTACAACATCATGCTCCAGGACGGCACGGTCAACGGCAAAACCGTTAAAGGCAGCTGATCCGCCGCTACAACGAAAAGCCCCGCAGATGCGGGGCTTTTTTGTGCCTGCGATTTCCGCGACGACACATATCCCCTGTGGGAGCGAGCCTGCTCGCGAAGGCGTCAGTTCAGCCGACTTGTATATGGCTGATACACCGCTTTCGCGAGCAGGCTCGCTCCCACAGGGTTCAGCTCGATCTTCAAGGGTCAGATCAGACCGAGAATTTGGCCACCATATTGTTCAAATCCACCGCCAGCCGCGACAACTCCTGGCTGGCCGCACTGGTCTGATTCGCCCCCGCCGAGGTCTGCGTCGCCAGGTCACGGATATTCATCAGATTACGATCCACCTCCCGCGCCACCGCTGCCTGCTCCTCCGAGGCACTGGCGATCACCAGATTGCGCTCGTTGATCAAGGTGAACGCCGAAGCGATTTCCTCCAGCGCCACGCCTGCCGCCTTGGCCAGTTCCAGCGTCGAATGCGCACGGATGTTGCTCTGCTGCATTGAACTCACCGCCGAATCGGTACCCTGCTGAATGCCACCGATCATCTGCTCGATTTCCTGGGTCGACTGCTGCGTGCGATGAGCCAGCGCCCGTACTTCATCGGCCACCACCGCAAAGCCACGACCGGCATCCCCGGCCCGCGCTGCCTCGATCGCAGCGTTCAGTGCCAGCAGATTGGTCTGTTCGGCGATCGAGCGGATCACGTCCAGCACCTTGCTGATGCCGTGAACCTTTTGCGCCAGCTCCTCCACCTGCGCTGCATTGGAGGTGACATCCTGCGCCAGCGATTCGATTGAAACCACGGTCTGCTTGACCTGCTCACGGCCATGCTGGGCAATGCGGTCAGACTCGCGGGACGCCTCCGAGGTTGCCACGGCGTTGCTCGCAACCTCCTCCACGGCAGCGGTCATCTGGTTGACCGCTGTGGCGGCTTGTTCGATCTCCAGACTTTGCTGATGCAGCCCGCGAGTCGCGTCTTCGGTAACGCAACTGAGTTCTTCGGAAGCGGACGCCAACTGGCTGGATGAGTCGGATATCTGGCGGATGGTGTCGCGCAGGTTGTGCTGCATGCTTTTGAGTGCCTGCAGCAGCCGCGCCGGCTCGTCCTTGCCGGAAATACGGATATCGCCGGTCAGATCACCACCGGCCACCACCTCCGCAACGCCCAATGATTGCGCCAGCGGCAGGACGATGCTGCGGGTCAACAACAATGCCAGACCGATGGTGATCAGCGCCGTAATCCCGATCATCACCCCCACCCACACCCGCGAATTGATGAACACCAGTCGAGCGGCTTCGGTGGCAAGGTTGGCGTTGTGCTTGTTCAGTTCGACCAGTTCCTTGAGGGTGACGGCCATGTCATCGGCTAACGGGCTCATCTCACCATTGAGGATGGCGGCAGCCTCCTCCACCCGGTTCTGCGCCGACAACTGCATGACCTGCGCCTGAAACTCCAGATACTTGTGCTCGGCGACCTTGAAGCGGTCGAACAACCTGCGCTCTTCGGGCAGCACAATCAGCACGTCATAGCGTTGCTGCGCTTCACTGAGCACACCCCGCAATTCGTTGAGCTTGGCGACATTCTGCGCCAGCGCCTGCGGGTCGCGATTGAGCAGCAGGCGCATGGTCAGCGCACGCAGGCGCAGCATGTCCTGACTCATCTCGCCGACCGCCATCACGCTCGGCAGCCAGTTGTTGTCGACCTCATCAGACTGGGCGCGCATGTTCGACATTTGCAGCAGGGCGAACGCCCCCAGGGCAAACACCATCAACGCCAACACACCAAACCCCAGGCCGGCACGCGGCGCAATATTGAGACTGCGGATACTCATTACTCTGGCTCCTTCCAAAAGCGCTGCATCAACCCTGCAGCTGGTTGCTTTAGAAGGTATCGGCCCGCAGACAATTTGCGTAAGACGAAAAGGTGATATCAAAAGGCCTTGATACTCCGAACACCTCTGCCTTAACGATTTAGCGGGCTTTTCCCGGACTTGGACGCTGTTCGCGGCAATATCCCCAAGAAATTGTCCCGAGCAACTTTACGCGCGACATCCTCGGGCAAGGCATCGAGAAACGGCGTGAAACTGCGCATTTCCTCACCAAGCTTGTTGAATCGGCCTACAACATCCGACCCCACCATAAAGCGTTCAGGGTATTTCTCCACCAATGCCAGCCATTCCGCGCGCGGCTTGCCCTGTTCGTCCAGCAAATATGGCGTGAGCATGCTCCACGACAGATCGATGAACAGATTCGGATAAGCCTCAAGCATCCGGCTCACCGTCGGCAGAAGGAATTTCAGCTGCGTCTGGTGGCGATGAATCTCCGCACTGGTGCCAGCGTGCGCCCAGATGAACCGCGTGTGCGGATGATTACGCAGGGGTTCTTCGATTTCCTTCAGGTACAGCGGATTTTTCTCACGCTTGGAGGTGATGTTGGAATGCAGCATCACTGGCAGATCGTTTTCGGCGGCCAAGTGATATATCCGCTTCATCGCCTCGTTATTGGCCCGTGGCGTGTCGCCGGCGGTCAACGCCGTCAAGTCGTCATGGCGGGTGAACACCTCGCCAATGCCCTGCCACAGCCCTGGATACAGATCGAGCATGCGCTGGATGTGTGCGGCGGAGTTCTTGTCGTTGGGGTTGAAGCCCGAGAGAAATGGATGAAAGTGCAGACGCTGCTCCGGCGTCAGTTTCTGCACGGCATCGGCGACGATCACGTCGGTGGCGCTGTACCAGTAGGCATCAGCGTCATCACCGGCGTAATAACGCGGACGCTTGGGTTCGTCCTCGTGCCATTTCTTCGCCACGGGAATCCCGGAAATCATCACATGGTCGATGGAATTGTCCTGCATGGCCGTGAGCAATTTCGCCATGCCGGCGGTTTCCTGGAAAAAATCCACGTAATGCAGGTGCGCATCGCTGTAGGTGTAATCGCGGGCGCTGGCGCTACCGGCAAATGCCAGCAGGCAGGCAAGACTCAAACGAAACAAGGACACAAGTAATCTCCGGCGGGTAGGCATAGCCTAGACCCTGAGCCGATCATAAGGGTTCATCTGCAGGAAAGTGGAACGCGCCTCCGTAGGAATGCTCTATAACTGCAAGGTCTTTTTTGATCGCACGACTTTTCCTACTGCCAGTGAGGTTGCCATGACTGTTACCGTCAATACCGTCTCCGCCGAAGGTTTTCGTCACACCGTAAAGATCGATGACCACGAATTGTTTGCCGACGTACCGAAATCGGCTGGTGGCGAGGGCTCGGCCCCAGAGCCGCACGATTACTTCGACGCCGCGCTTGGCGCCTGCAAGGCCCTGACCCTCAAGATGTACGCGAAGAAGAAAGACATCCCGCTGACCGGCGTGGGGGTCGAGGTCAAACGCGACAACAGTGAAGAGCAGAAAGGCAAATACGTGCTGCACGTCACCCTGACGCTCAAAGGTGTGCTGACCGACGCGCAACGCGAAGAACTGCTGCGCGTGGCCGATCGCTGCCCGATCCATAAACTGATGACCACCACCGACGTCAGCATCGAAACTCACGCGCCACAAGGCTTCGATAGCCAGTAACCCCCTCGTGCCAGCGGCGGGTTATGCTTCTGGCATCACCCGCTCAGCCTGGAATGCACCATGGATACGCCACTCCTGATCATCCGCCCGCGCGCCGAAGACGTCGAAGGCCAGCCGATCCTGCGTCCGCTGCCGTCAGCCAAATGCCGCAGCGTCGGGCCTTTCGTGTTTTTCGACCACATGCTCGAAACGGTTTATCCGACGGGCAAAGGCATGAACATCCGACAGCATCCGCACATTGGTCTGTCGACCCTGACCTACCTGTTCGAAGGACAGATCCAGCACAAAGACAGCCTCGGCTCCGATCAGGTGGTCAGCGCCGGCGATGTCAGCTGGATGACCGCCGGCAGTGCGATTGCTCACGTCGAGCGCACGCCCGAGTCGCTATGGGAACAAAGCTTCACCATGCACGGGCTGCAGATCTGGCTGGCTTCGCCCAAGGATCACGAGCAAGGTCCGGGGCATTACAGTCATCACCCGGCGGCAACCTTGCCGGTCAGCGATAACCTTGGTGTGCAGATCCGGATGATCGCCGGGTCAGGCTTTTGCCTGGAATCACCGGTGCCGGTGCTTTCTCCTACGCTGTACGCCGAAGTGAAAATGCAGACCGCGACCACATTGCTGATCCCGACCGAGCACGCGGAACGCGCGGTTTATGTGTTGAGTGGCGATGCGCAGTTGAATGGCGAACCCCTCGAACCCCATGCGCTGGCGGTATTGCCGGCCGGGGAAGAGCTGAGCCTGTTTGCCGAAAGCGATGTGCACGCCGTGGTGTTTGGCGGCGCGCCGCTGGACGGGCCACGGCGGATCAACTGGAATTTTGTCGCGAGCGATCCAGCGGCGATCGATGAGGCACGGCGCAAATGGGCGGCCGGGGATTGGCCGACGGTGCCGGGGGAAGTCGAGCGGATTGAATTGCCGGCAGGCCGGTAAAGCAAAAGATCGCAGCCTGCGGCAGCTCCTACATGCGATCGATGTAGGAGCTGCCGCAGCTGCGATCTTTTGATTTTGAAACGATCAGCCTTTGAAAACTTCTTCCAGCAAATCATGCATCGACTTGAACGCACGCTTGGCGGTCTTCGCGTCGTACATCATCTTGCCCGGCACGTTGGCATGCGGATCGGTGAACGAATGCACCGCACCGCCGTAGCTGAGCAACTGCCAATCGACATTCGCCGCGTTCATCTCGTCTTCAAACGCCGGCAATTGCTCTTTCGGCACCAACGGATCGGAAGCGCCGTGCAATACCAGGACTGAACCCTTGATGTTCTTGGCATCCGCCGGGTTCGGCGAGTCCAGTGTGCCGTGGAACGACACCGCTGCCTTCACCGGTGCACCGGTACGCGCCAGATCCAGTGCACAGCAACCACCGAAGCAGAACCCGAACACCGCCAGCTTCGAGGTATCGACCGCTGCCTCGCCCTGCTTCTGCAATTGTTCGAACGCTGCCTGCATGCGCTTGCGCAGCAGTGCGCGGTCGTTCTTCAGCGGCATCATCGCCGCGCCGGCCTCGTCAGCGTTCTGCGGACGTACTGCCTGGCCATACACGTCAGCAATCAACACCACGTAGCCCTTGGCCGCGACCGATTTGGCGATTTCTTCCGCCCCGGCGCTGACGCCCATCCAGTTCGGCGCCATCAGCAGGCCCGGGCGCGCGCCCTTGTGCTCGGTGTCGAACGCCAGACGACCTTCATAGGGCTGGCCATCCAGCTGATAGACCACGGAACGTACAGTAACTTGGCTCATTTCTGACTCCTGATTAGTTAAACACCAGAATGAAAAAACCCGCCGAAGCGGGTTTTTCTACAACGTGATCAAGCTGACAGTTCAACCAGCAGCTTGTTCAGACGGGTCACGTAAGCGGCCGGGTCTTTCAAGCTTTCGCCAGCCGCCAGGGCGGCCTGATCGAAGAGGATGTGCGACAGGTCGCCAAAACGCCCTTCGTTCTGCTCGCCGTCGAGTTTCTCGATCAGCGGGTGGCTCGGGTTGAATTCGAAGATCGGCTTCGATTCCGGCACTTTCTGCCCGCTGGCTTCGAGGATCTGGCGCATTTGCAGGCCCAGGTCCTGTTCACCGATGGCCAGAATGGCTGGCGAGTCGGTCAGACGGTGAGAGACGCGAACCTCGGCAACGGAATCACCCAGCGCGGTTTTGAGGCGCTCGACCAGACCTTCTTTGGACTTGGCGACTTCTTCTGCGGCTTTCTTGTCCTCTTCTGAGTCTAGATTGCCCAGATCGAGATCACCGCGAGCCACGTCGACAAAGGTCTTGCCGTCGAATTCGCTGAGGTAGCTCATCAGCCACTCGTCGATGCGATCGGTCAGCAGCAACACTTCGATGCCTTTCTTGCGGAAGACTTCCAGGTGCGGGCTGTTCTTGACCTGCGCGTAGGTTTCGCCGGTGAGGTAGTAGATCTTGTCCTGACCTTCCTTGGCGCGCGCCAGGTAGTCGGCCAGACCAACGACCTGCTCGCCGTCGTCACCCTGGGTCGATGCGAAACGCAGCAGACCGGCAATTTTTTCCTTGTTGGCGAAATCTTCTGCCGGGCCTTCTTTCATGACCTGACCGAAGTTTTTCCAGAAACCCTTGTATTGCTCAGGTTCGTTTTTCGCCAGTTTTTCCAGCATGTCCAGCACGCGCTTGGTCAGCGCCGACTTCATCGAGTCGATGATCGGGTCTTTCTGCAGGATTTCCCGCGACACGTTCAGCGACAGGTCGTTGGAATCGACCACGCCCTTGATGAAGCGCAGGTACAGCGGCAGGAACGACTCGGCCTGATCCATCACGAACACGCGCTGCACGTAGAGCTTCAGGCCTTTCGGCGCTTCACGCTGATACAGATCGAACGGCGCACGGGCCGGCACGTACAGCAACGAGCTGTATTCGAGCTTGCCTTCGACCTTGTTGTGGCTCCAGGCCAGCGGGTTTTCGAAGTCGTGAGCGATGTGCTTGTAGAACTCCTGGTATTCCTCGTCCTTCACTTCAGTACGCGGACGGGTCCACAGGGCGCTGGCGCGGTTGACGGTTTCCCATTCAACGGCAGGCTTCTCTTCGCCTTCAGCGGCAGTGACTTCTTTCGGCAGCTCGATCGGCAACGCGATGTGGTCGGAGTATTTCTTGATGATGTTGCGCAGACGCCAGCCGTCGGCGAACTCGTCTTCAGCGGATTTCAGGTGCAGGACGATGCGGGTGCCGCGCTCTGGTTTGTCGATGGTGGCGACTTCGAACTCGCCCTCGCCTTTCGACGACCAGTGCACGCCTTCGCTGGCCGGAGTGCCGGCGCGACGGGAATACACATCAACCTGGTCGGCAACGATGAAGGCCGAGTAGAAGCCCACACCGAACTGGCCGATCAGGTGCGAATCTTTCTTCTGATCGCCGGAGAGATTCTTCATGAAATCGGCGGTGCCCGACTTGGCGATGGTCCCCAGGTGGGTGATCACATCGTCACGGTTCATGCCGATACCGTTGTCTTCGAGGGTGACGGTCTTGGCGTCCTTGTCGAAGCTCACACGGATTTTCAGTTCAGCGCCACCTTCGAGCAACTCAGGCTTGGCCAGGGCTTCGAAGCGCAGCTTGTCGACAGCGTCAGAGGCGTTCGAGATCAATTCGCGAAGGAAGATTTCCTTGTTGGAATACAGCGAATGGATCATGAGGTGCAGCAGCTGCTTTACCTCGGTCTGGAAGCCCAGGGTTTCCTTTTGAGTTTCCACACTCATGGTCATCAAACTCCAATCAGATGGCAATGGCCGCGACCCAAAGGGTCGGCGGCGGGTTGTTCACTGAGTTGGGGGCTGCGTTCAGGATTTCAAGGGCTCATCGATTTTGAAATGTGCACGGGCGGTGGCGATCGGTTCGCTTTCGGTGCTTTGCCAGGCCGTGACCGCAACGTTGGCCACGCGCCGGCCCTGGCGACAGACCTGACACTTGGCCCAAGTGTCGCGAAACTGTCCGGCGCGCAGATAATCCAGAGAAAAGTCGATGATTTTCGGCACCCCGGGCGAACCGGTGAAAATCAGCAAATGCAACGCGGCCGCCAGCTCCATGAACCCGGCAATCACCCCGCCATGGATCGCCGGCAATAAAGGGTTACCAATGTTGTCCTTGTTCGCCGGCAACTTGAACAGCAATTCATCGCCGACTCGCGAACATTCGACACCGATCAGCCCTGCATAAGGAATCAGTTGCAGCAGCGGCGCGTAATCACCCTGAGCGTGAGCCTGCAGCAGCTGTTGCTTCCAGTCATCGCTCATCGATTCTCTCCTTTGACCTTGCCGGCAAATCCCTGAGTGCCTTTCAGACCCTTGCCCATGCGCATGAATGTGCCGACGACATGGGCGATCGGCTGCTGCGGGTCGTCCTGATAGGCAAAGCCGCGAGCGAAGATCACATCGGTGGTGACCCGGTAACACTGGGCAAAGCCATAGACATCCTTGTTCGGCTCGGCGGCATGCATGTAGTCGATACGCAGGTCCAGGGTCGGGCAGACTTCGAATTCCGGTAGCACGCACAGCGTGGACATGCCGCACGCGGTGTCCATCAGCGAGGTAATGGCTCCGCCGTGGATGACCCCGGTCTGCGGATTGCCGACGATTTGCGCGCTGTACGGCAGCCTCACCGTCAGCCCTTCGCTGCTGGCGCTGTGCACCGTCAAACCGAGCACCTGACAATGACGCAGGGCCGAGAGAAAGCGTGTTGCGCGCTCAAAAACGGGGTTTTCAGCCATTTGATAATTACTCGCGTTAGAGCCTTTTGCCAGTAGTAGGAAATCCCGCAAAAGTTCCACTAAAAAACAAACTTATATATCTGAACGAAATGAGGAACTTAACCTTTGGGCCAGTGCTCTTAAGGCCAGTAGTTATTTTCCATAAGGAGAAACACCCCATGCGTAAGACTTTAGCTATTGCCTTGATGTTGACCGCTTCCCTCGGTCTCGCTGCCTGCGATAAAAAATCCGAGGACAAAGCTCAAGATGCCAACCAACATGCTGAGCAAGCTCAGCAAGACATGAACAAAGCTCAGGATAAAGTGAACGACGCAGCAAAAGAAAACGCCGAAGCTGCCAAAGCTCAGGCTGAATCGAATCAAGCTGCTCAGGAAGAAGCTGCCAAGAAGCAATAATTGCGACTTGATGCCGAAAAAGAAAACCCGCCAAGTGCGGGTTTTCTTTTGCCTGTTATTTTTTGTCAGCCTTGGTGTAGAGGTTGTGTTAGAGCAATACGGTTCTAAAAGTCGGACTAATCATCAGTAACAAACTGCAGATCAGGCCGACCAGCCACACCAGGCTGCGCAGGGATGGTTTATCCGCCAGGTACAACCACACGTAAAGAATTCGCGCGATTACAAAGATGATCGCCAGGGCATCGATCAACCAGCCTTGTGTTTGTGTGGTGTGCGCCATCAGCACGCCGACGGCAAACAGAATGAACGCTTCGATGCAGTTCTGGTGCGCCGCCAGCGCCCGCGCGCCGTAGCCAGTGAGTTGCGCCTGCTGTTGGCGCGGTAGATGGTTGTTGTAACCACCCTGCTCTTTCATGGCCTTGCCCACCGGCATACGCGCGATGTAAATCAACAATGCACTGATAAACACACACCAGAACGGAATACTCATCAAACGGCCTCTTTATTGGTTTCGGGCAATGGCGCCTCTGTAGGGGTATAGACCATCACATCAAGCACGTCGGAATGAAACTCGCGGCGGTACAACACGATGACCACACCGGCACTCATCAACATGAACAGCCATGGGCTGACAAACCATGCCAGCATGCTCATGCCGAAGTAATAAGAGCGTAGGCCGAAGTTGAACTGGTTGGCCGCCATCGAAATCACTCGCGCCGCCCGCAGGGCGAAGGCCTTGCGTTCCTGCTCGGAAACCTGTCGCTCACCAATCATCGGCGCCGAGCCGACCAGTACTGCGGCAAAGTTGTACTGACGCATGCACCAGCTGAACGTAAAGAACGCATAGACGAACACCAGCGCCAGGCACAGCAACTTGATCTCCGACATGCCCTGCGATGCCTGCTGCACCATCGGAATATCCGCCAGCAACGACACGGCGCGCTCGGACGCACCGAGCACCGTGAGAATGCCGGCGAGGATGATCAGGGTGCTGGAGGCGAAGAACGAGGCGTTACGCTCCAGGTTACCGATCACGCTGGCGTCGGCGATGCGGTTGTCGCGCAACAGCATGCGGCGCATCCAGTCTTCGCGGTACAGGTGCAGCACGCTGGCCAGGCACGCGGTATCGCGGGCCTTCCACGACGCATAACGGGTGTAGCCGCCCCAGCAGATGACAAACCAGAGCGCGGCCAGCAGGTGGATCAGGTTAGCTTGGATGAACGACATTCGTTTTCCTGTGAAATGTGAATGCATTACCTGTAGGAGTGAGCCTGCTCGCGATCCGGTGGCACATCCGGCATTGATCTGACAGACACGACGCCATCGCGAGCAGGCTCACTCCTACATAAAATCGATGCAGTGCTTCGACGCTGGTTCAAGGAAAAAGACACTGCCTGACATCCATAAAAAATGCCCCGTATCTATTGATACGGGGCATTTCTGTTTAAGCGCTGAAGACCCGCTTGTGGCGGGTCAGGCAACGTCAGGCAACGGCTTCGCTGCGCTTGCCCAGCAGGCGATCACAGACCACGGCGACCACCAGGGTCATCACGCATGGCACCAGCCACGCCAGACCCTGCTCGCTCAGCGGCAGGTGCGACAGCTGCGACGGCATCCAGTCAGCCAGACCAGCGCCCTTGAGCGCGTCGATGGTGCCGAACAGGAACGATACCAGCATCACCGGGCCGAGGATCCGAGCGTGTTCATGCCAGAAGTCCTTGCAGAAGCTCAGGGCCACCAGAACGATGCACGGCGGGTAGATCGCGGTCAGCACCGGGATCGAGAACGCGATCAGCTTGGTCAGGCCCAGATTGGACACCAGCAGCGAAAACGCGGCGAGGATGATCACCAGGGTCTTGTAGGACAGTGGCAGCACGCGGCTGAAGTATTCGGCGCAGGCGCAGGTCAGACCTACCGCCGTCACCAGGCACGCCAGCGAGATCAGCACCGCGAGGAAACCGCTGCCCAGCGAACCGAAGGTGTGTTGCACGTAAGCATGCAGCACCGCCGCGCCGTTGCTGGCACCGGCGGCAACTTCATGGCTGCCGGAGCCGAGGCGGAACAGGCTGATGTACACCAGCGCCAGACCGACACCGGCGATGAGTCCGGCAATGATCGCGTAGCGGGTGATCAGCGCAGGCGACTCGACGCCACGGGAGCGGATCGCGTTGACGATGACGATGCCGAATACCAGAGCGCCCAAGGTGTCCATGGTCAGGTAACCATTGATGAAACCTTGAGAAAACGGTGCGGCAACGTATTCCGGGGTGGCGACACCGATGTCACCGGCCGGCAGCGCGAATGCGGCAATGCCGAGGACGGCCAGGGCGATGATCTTCAGCGGTGCGAGGAAACGCCCGACGGTATCGAGCAGGCGACCCGGGTACAGCGAAATGAAGAACACCAGCAGGAAGTACACCGAGCTGTAGAGGAACAGTGCCAGCGGGCTTTCGCCGGTCAGCGGCGCCAGACCCACTTCGAACGACACGGTCGCTGTTCGCGGGGTGGCGAACAGCGGGCCGACTGCCAGGTAGCACGCCGCGGCGAGCACACCACCGGCAATCTTGCCGATCGGGCTGCTCAGCGCATCCATCGCACCACCGACCTTGGCCAGGGCGACGACGGTGATCACCGGCAGACCGACCGCCGTGATCAAGAAGCCCAGCGCCGCCATCCAGACGTTAGGTCCGGACTGCAGGCCGACGATAGGCGGGAAAATGATGTTGCCGGCCCCGACAAACAGGGCAAATGTCATGAAGCCCAGTGCCAGGATGTCCTGACCTTTCAAAACTTTCATTAAGGAAATACCACACTACTGAATCGGAATTTAGAGGGGGATTTCCCTGTGGGGTTAGGGAAATGCTGTCAGTCCGTATAAGACTGACCCGTTTAGCGCGTTGCATGCCTTGTGGGCGGCAGACGCAAAAATGGCTGCTAGCCTAACGAATTTGTCTGACAAACGCACTGTTTGAGGGCGAACTATCCGATACACGACGTGTCTGTGTCGCGTTTACGCATCTATTTTTCCTAACCACAACCCTGTGGCGAGGGAGCTTGCTCCCGCTCGACTGCGCAGCAAGCGCAAACCCAGTAAACCCTCATGAACCTGGAGATTGTATTCGGGCTGCTTCGCAGCCCAGCGGGAGCAAGCTCCCTCGCCACAAAAATCCACTCGAATACCCATATGCCAGAAACAACAAAGGCCACCCGAAGGTGGCCTTTGTCTGGTGAAGCGTCAGTCAAGCACGAGGCTTACTTGACAGCCCAACCGGTCAGCTCGGCCAGGGCCTTGCCGATGTCTGCCAGCGAACGCACGGTTTTCACGCCTGCGTCTTGCAGAGCAGCGAATTTCTCGTCTGCAGTGCCTTTGCCGCCAGAGATGATTGCGCCAGCATGGCCCATGCGCTTGCCCGGAGGAGCAGTCACACCAGCGATGTAGGAAACAACCGGCTTGGTCACGTGTGCCTTGATGTAGGCAGCCGCTTCTTCTTCAGCCGAACCGCCGATCTCGCCGATCATCACGATCGCTTCGGTCTTCGGGTCTTCCTGGAACAGCTTCAGGATGTCGATGAAGTTCGAACCCGGGATCGGGTCACCACCGATGCCGACGCAAGTCGACTGACCGAAACCGGCGTCAGTGGTCTGCTTCACAGCTTCGTAGGTCAGGGTGCCGGAACGCGAAACGATACCGACCTTGCCTGGCAAGTGAATGTGACCTGGCATGATGCCGATCTTGCATTCGCCTGGGGTGATCACGCCTGGGCAGTTAGGGCCGATCAGGGTAACACCCAGCTCGTCGCACTTAACTTTGGCGTCCAGCATGTCCAGGGTAGGAATGCCTTCGGTGATGCAGACGATCAGCTTGATGCCGCCGAAAGCAGCTTCCAGGATCGAGTCCTTGCAGAAAGGAGCCGGAACGTAGATCACGCTGGCGGTAGCGCCAGTGGCAGCTACTGCATCCTTGACGGTGTTGAACACTGGCAGACCCAGGTGCTCGGTGCCGCCTTTGCCCGGCGTTACGCCACCAACCATCTTGGTGCCGTATTCGATGGCTTGCTGGGTGTGGAAACTACCTTGCGAACCGGTAATACCCTGGCAGATAACTTTGGTGTCTTTATTGATCAGGACGCTCATTATTTGCCCTCCGCAGCTTTGACAACTTGTTGAGCAGCGTCGGTCAGGCTGGTAGCAGCGATGATGTTCAAACCGCTTTCTGCCAGTACTTTAGCGCCCAGCTCAGCGTTGTTGCCTTCAAGGCGAACAACAACCGGGATTTTCACGCCGACTTCTTTCACAGCGCCGATGATGCCTTCGGCAATCATGTCGCAGCGAACGATGCCGCCGAAGATGTTGACCAGTACTGCAGCGACGTTGGTGTCGGACAGGATGATCTTGAAGGCTTCGGTCACGCGCTCTTTGGTAGCACCACCACCTACGTCGAGGAAGTTGGCTGGCTTGCCGCCGTGCAGGTTGACGATGTCCATGGTACCCATGGCCAGGCCGGCACCGTTGACCATGCAGCCGATGTTACCTTCCAGGGCTACGTAGTTCAGTTCGAACTTGGCAGCGTGCGCTTCGCGCGGATCGTCTTGCGACGGATCGTGGAAAGTCTTCAGCTTAGGCTGACGGTACATGGCGTTGGCGTCGATGTTGATTTTGGCGTCCAGGCAGTGCAGATCGCCGTCAGCCTTGATCACCAGCGGGTTCACTTCCAGCAGGGCCAGATCGTGATCCTGGAACAGTTTGGCCAGACCCACGAAGATCTTGGCGAACTGGGCAACTTGCTTGCCTTCCAGACCCAGTTGGAACGCCAGCTCGCGGCCCTGGAATGGCTGAGCGCCAACCAGTGGATCGATAGTGGCCTTCAGAATCTTTTCTGGAGTGTCGTGAGCGATTTTCTCGATGTCCACGCCACCTTCGGTGGAAGCCATGAACACGATGCGACGGCTCGAACGGTCAACGACAGCGCCCAGGTACAGCTCTTTAGCGATATCAGTGCACGATTCAACCAGGATCTTGGTGACTGGCTGACCATTGGCGTCAGTCTGGTAAGTCACCAGACGCTTGCCCAGCCACTGCTGTGCGAAGGCCTTGGCGTCTTCTTTGTTGCGAACCAGCTTGACGCCGCCCGCTTTACCGCGACCACCGGCGTGGACCTGGGCTTTGACAACCCACTCGCTGCCGCCGATTTTGTCGCAAGCTTCTGCTGCTGCTTCCGGGGTGTCTACTGCGTAACCAGTGGAAACTGGCAGGCCGTATTCAGCGAACAGCTGCTTACCCTGATACTCGTGAAGATTCATGCTTTTTACCGTCTTCGTTAGGTACTGCGCATTCGGCGCTGCGCTCTTGATGAGTGCCGCGCCACCTGTGACTGCTGCTTGCGTAGCCTTTCCGGATACCCGGTGCAGCTACGCAAGACTGCGTCCAGCGGACATTCCGCGGTGAGACTTGCTCGCAAGGCTCACGACGGGCCGTTACCGCCGTGGTTTCTTATTGTGTGTCTTAACGCTTCTTGCGGTTGGCAATGTGGATGGCGCCGCCATTCACAGCCAGAGCAGCTTCGTGCAAGGCTTCAGACAGGGTCGGATGGGAGAAAACCATCATGCCCAGGTCTTCAGCGCTGGTGCCGAATTCCATACCGATCGCGCCCTGCTGAACCAGTTCTGCAGCGCTCGGGCCAATCACGTGCACGCCCAATACGCGGTCGGTCTTGGCATCAGCGATGACCTTGACGAAACCACCGGTATCGTTGGCGGCCATGGCACGGCCGGAAGCGGCGAACGGGAAGGTGCCGACGTTAACTTCAACGCCTTCGGCTTTCAAGGCCTGCTCGGTTTTGCCTACCCACGCGATTTCCGGGTGAGTATAAATAACCGAAGGGATCAGGTCATAGTTCATCTGAGCCTTGTGGCCCTTGATGCGCTCGACAACCATGATGCCCTCTTCCGAGGCCTTGTGCGCCAGCATCATGCCGCGCACCACGTCACCGATGGCGTAAACGCCCGGTACGGTGGTGGCGCAGTGATCGTCAACGTGCACGAAACCGCGCTCGTCCAGGGTCACGCCGCTGTCGGCAGCCAGCAGATCAGTGGTCACCGGACGGCGACCAACGGCTACGATCAGCTTGTCGAAAGTGATGGACTGTTCGCCGTTGGCATCGGTGTAGTTAACAACGACTTCGTCGCCGTTCACTTTCGAACCGGTTACGCGAGCACCCAGCTTGATGTCCAGACCTTGCTTGGTCAGGGTTTTCAGCGCTTCCTTGGAAACAGCGGTGTCCGCTGCCATCAGGAAGGTGTCCAGTGCTTCGAGGACAACCACTTCGGAACCCAGACGCGACCACACCGAACCCAGTTCCAGACCGATCACGCCAGCGCCGATCACGCCCAGACGTTTAGGTACGGACTGGAATTCCAGAGCGCCAGTCGAATCGACGATGACTTTCTGATCGACCGGAGCCGGCGGAATGTCGATCGGACGCGAACCTGGAGCCAGGATGACGTTTTCGGCTTCGATGACTTCAACCGAACCGTCCGGCTTGGTGACTTCGACTTTCTTGCCAGCCAGCAGCTTGCCGTGGCCCTGGATCGAAGTAACGCCGTTGGCCTTGAACAGGGTGGCAACGCCGCCAGTCAGGTTCTTGACGATGCCAGCCTTGCGGCCAACCATCGCAGCGACGTCCATTTTGACTTCGCCGGTCGAGATACCGTGAACGTTGAAGCTCTCTTTGGCTTCCTTGTACTTCCAGGAGCTGTCCAGCAGCGCCTTGGACGGAATGCAGCCGACGTTCAGGCAAGTACCGCCGAGGGCTTGCTTGCCTTCAGCGTCGGTGTACTTCTCGATGCAGGCAGTGGTGAGACCCAGCTGCGCGGCCTTGATGGCAGCTACATAGCCGCCAGGGCCGGCACCGATCACTACTACGTCAAATTTCTGCGACATTCAAAAAATCCTCTTTAGCGAAAAGCTTCAAGCCGCGCGCTGCGGGCCGTACCGCCGTTGCCGACGGTACGCCTCCCGCAGCGCATGGCTGCTTCTATCAGATATCCAGCAACAGACGAGCCGGATCTTCCAGCAGGTTCTTGATGGTCACCAGGAAGGTTACAGCTTCTTTGCCATCGATCAGACGGTGATCGTAGGACAGTGCCAGGTACATCATCGGACGGATCACGACCTGACCGTTGATGGCCATAGGACGCTGGATGATGTTGTGCATGCCCAGAATCGCTGCCTGCGGCGGGTTGACGATCGGGGTCGACATCATCGAACCGAAGGTACCACCGTTGGTGATGGTGAAGGTACCGCCGGTCATCTCTTCCATCGACAGTTTGCCGTCACGGGCCTTCTTGCCGAACGTGGCGATGCCGCCTTCGATTTCCGCCAGGCTCATCAGCTCGGCGTTACGCAGAACCGGTACAACCAGGCCACGGTCGCTGGAAACCGCAACACCGATGTCGGCGTAGCCGTGGTAGACGATGTCCGCGCCGTCGATCGAAGCGTTGACTGCCGGGAAGCGTTTCAGCGCTTCGGTGGCAGCCTTGACGAAGAACGACATGAAGCCCAGGCGTACGCCGTTGTGGGACTTCTCGAACAGGTCCTTGTACTTCGAACGCAGGGCCATGACTTCGGTCATGTCGACTTCGTTGAAGGTGGTCAGCATTGCCATGTTCGACTGGGCTTCAACCAGACGCTCGGCAACCTTGGCACGCAGACGGGTCATCGGCACGCGTTTTTCAACGCGGTCGCCAGCGGCGAACACAGGAGCAGCAGCGGCTGGAGCAGCAGCCTTGGCAGGTGCAGCAGCTGGAGCGGCTTTCTTCGCGGCAACCGCAGCCACCACGTCTTCCTTGGTCACACGACCGCCTTTGCCGGTGCCGGCAACGGAAGCGATGTTGATGCCGTTCTCTTCAGCCAGCTTGCGCGCAGCCGGAGCAGCAACAGGATCGTCTTCGCCTTCGGCAGCAGCCGGGGCAGCGGCAGCAGCGGCCGGAGCAGCAGCGGCGGCGGCTGGAGCAGCCGCAGCAGCACCACCTTCAGTGATGGAGCCCAGGACTTCGTCGGACAGAACGGTGTCGCCTTCGTTCTTGACGATTGCGCCCAGCACGCCGTCGGCGGTAGCCAGCACTTCCAGTACGACCTTGTCAGTTTCGATGTCGACGATCAGTTCGTCACGTTTGACGGCGTCGCCCGGTTTTTTGTGCCAGGTGGCAACGGTGCCATCGGCAACCGATTCCGGGAAAGTGGGGGCTTTGATCTCGATAGCCATTATCTGTGGTTCCTTAAATTCGGTTTCAGGTGCGCGAAGGCGTTAAACGGTAAACGCGTCTTGCAGCAGTTTTTCCTGCTGCTCGGCGTGCATCGATGCGTAACCACATGCTGGGGCAGCAGAAGCCTCACGGCCCGCGTACTCGAGTACGAGAGACTTGTTGAGGTTACCGATGCTGCGACGCAGGTGATGCTGGCTGCAGTACCAGGCGCCCTGGTTCATCGGCTCTTCCTGACACCAAACGGCATGCTTGACGTTGGTATAAGGCGCCAGGACTTCTTTCAAGTCGTCCTCAGGGAATGGATACAGCTGCTCGATACGTACGATGGCGATATCGTCACGGCCTTCGGCACGACGTTTTTCCAGCAGGTCGTAGTAGACCTTGCCGCTGCACAGAACAACGCGCTCGACCTTTTTCGGGTCCAGGGCATCGATTTCCGGGATCACGGTCTGGAACGAACCTTCAGCCAGATCTTCCAGGGTCGAGACGGCCAACTTGTGGCGCAGCAGCGACTTCGGCGTCAGCACTACCAGAGGTTTGCGCAGCGGGCGAATCACCTGACGGCGCAGCAAGTGGTAGATCTGGGCCGGGGTGGTCGGCATGCACACCTGAATGTTGTGCTCGGCGCACAGCTGCAGGTAACGCTCAAGACGTGCCGAGCTGTGCTCAGGACCCTGACCTTCGTAGCCGTGCGGCAACAGCATGGTCAGACCGCAGAGACGGCCCCACTTGTGTTCGCCGCTGGTGATGAACTGGTCGATAACGACCTGTGCACCGTTGGCGAAGTCGCCGAACTGGGCTTCCCAGATCACCAGCGCGTTTGGCGTGGTGGTCGAGTAACCGTATTCGAAGGCCAGTACCGCTTCTTCCGAGAGGAACGAGTCGTACAGGTCAAAACGTGGCTGACCGTCGTACAGGTTCTGCAGCGGAATGTAGGTGCCCGCGTCTTTCTGGTTGTGCAGCACAGCGTGACGGTGCGAGAACGTACCGCGGCCGATGTCCTGACCGGTCATGCGGATCGGGTGACCTTCGAACGCCAGGGTTGCGTACGCCATGGTTTCGGCATAACCCCAGTTGATCGGCAGGCCGCCGGCTTGCATCTTCTGACGGTCTTCGTAGATCTTCGCGACCTGACGCTGAACCACGAAGCCTTCCGGAATTTCCAGCAGCTTGGCGGACAGTTCCTGCAGGGTCTTCAGGTCGAAACGGGTGTCGTGACGCGCAGTCCAGGCGTGGCCCAGATACGGACGCCAGTCCACGAACAACTCTTTGTTCGGCTCTTTGACCAGCGATTTCACTACGTGCAGACCGTTGTCCAGCGCGTTGCGGTATTCGTCGACTTTCGCCTGAACACGCTCTGCGTCGACTACACCGGCCTGGGTCAGACGATCAGCGTACAGCTCACGGGTGGTGCGCTGCTTGGTGATCTGCTGATACATCAGCGGCTGGGTGCCGCTTGGCTCGTCGGCCTCGTTGTGGCCGCGACGACGGTAGCAGACCAGGTCGATCACCACGTCACGCTTGAACTGCATGCGGTAGTCGATGGCCAGCTGGGTCACGAACAGCACGGCTTCCGGATCATCACCATTCACATGGAGGATCGGCGCCTGGATCATCTTCGCAACGTCGGTGGCGTACTCGGTGGAACGCGAGTCCAGCGGGTTGCTGATGGTGAAACCGACCTGGTTGTTGATCACGATGTGCACGGTACCGCCGGTCTTGAAACCGCGGGTCTGCGACATCTGGAAGGTTTCCATGACCACGCCCTGACCTGCGAATGCAGCGTCACCGTGGATGGAGATCGGCAGAACCTTCTCACCGGTCGGGTCGTTACGACGATCCTGACGGGCACGAACCGAACCTTCGACCACCGGGGAAACGATTTCCAGGTGGGACGGGTTGAACGCCATGGCCAGGTGAACTTCACCGCCGGCGGTCATCACGTTGGACGAGAAGCCCTGGTGGTATTTGACGTCACCGGAACCCAGCTCGACCTTCTTCTTGCCTTCGAACTCGTCGAACAGCTCACGCGGGTTCTTGCCGAAGGTGTTGACCAGCACGTTCAGACGGCCACGGTGGGCCATGCCGATGACGACTTCCTTGGTACCGTAGGAACCGGAACGCTGGATCAGTTCGTCGAGCATCGGAATCAGGCTTTCGCCGCCTTCCAGACCGAAACGCTTGGTGCCCGGGTATTTGGTGCCCAGGTATTTTTCCAGGCCTTCACCGGCAGTGACGCGCTCGAGCAGGTGGCTCTTGATGTCGGCCGAGTACGTCGGACGACCGCGCACGCTTTCCAGACGCTGCTGGAACCACTGGCGCTGCTCGGAATCGGTGATGTGCGTGAATTCAGCGCCGATGGTGCGGCAATATGTCTGCTGCAACGCTTCGTGAATTTCGCGTAGGCTCGCTTCCTCTTTGCCGATGAACAGGTCGCCGGCACGGAAGGTCGTATCAAGATCGGCATTGGTCAAGCCGTAATGATTGATCGACAGGTCTGCAGGTGCAGGACGCTGCCACAGCCCCAGCGGGTCCAGCTGGGCTGCCTGGTGGCCACGCATACGGTAGGCCTGGATCAATCGCAGCACTTCAACTTGCTTCTTCTCGTGCTCACTGCTCACGCTGCCGGCGGAAACCGGTTGGGCGCGGCGCTGGTTCTTTGCCAGCAGCACGAAATGATCGCGAATTGTGGAGTGCGAAACATCAGTGGCAGAGCTGCCATCGGCAGGCAGCTTCTGAAAGTAGGTGCGCCACTCTTCTGGCACAGCGTTAGGGTCGTGCAGGTAGAGCTCATAAAGCTCTTCCACATAGGCAGCGTTTCCACCTGAAAGGTAGGCGCTGTTCCACATGCGCTGCATCACGCTTTCTTGCATGCTTGGTCACCCTCGGTTAGGGGAACACCATCGGCGTCAATACCGAGCAAACTTGCAGAAGTCCGAATGCAGCGACCAAAACAAGCCACTTAGGATCACGCTGATAGTCCGGGTACCAGCCCGGATGCCCCTGCTTGTCTCATTTCTTCAAAATAAGAGCTGCAGCTTGTGGCTACTGCTCTGGTTATAGCCATGACGCGGGTTGAAGCCCGCGCCACAGCCTCTTCGGTACAGCGGTTCTACGGTTACAGCAGCTGAATCACACGCCGCTCGAAAGCAGCATGTTACGGATGTGACCGATGGCCTTAGTCGGGTTCAGGCCTTTCGGACATACGTTGACGCAGTTCATGATGCCCCGGCAGCGGAAGACGCTGAACGGGTCATCGAGCGAAGCCAGACGCTCGGACGTCTTGGTGTCACGGCTGTCTGCCAGGAAGCGGTACGCTTGCAGCAGGGCAGCTGGACCCAGGAACTTGTCCGGGTTCCACCAGAAGGACGGGCACGAGGTCGAGCAGCAGGCGCACAGGATGCACTCGTACAGACCGTCGAGCTTTTCACGCTCTTCAGGGGACTGCAGACGCTCGATGGCCGGAGCCGGCGTGTCATTCTGCAGGTAAGGCTTAACCTTCTCGTATTGCTTGTAGAAGATGCTCATATCGACAACCAGGTCACGGATAACCGGCAAACCTGGCAGCGGACGAACGATCAACTTGTTGCCTTTTACGACAGCGGACAGCGGCGTGATGCACGCCAGGCCGTTCTTGCCGTTGATGTTCATGCCGTCGGAGCCGCAGACGCCTTCACGGCAAGAGCGACGATAGGAGAAACCCTCGTCCTGCTCTTTGATCAGGGCCAGCACGTCCAGCACCATCAGGTCTTTACCACCGGTATCGACCTGGAATTCCTGCATGAACGGCGCAGCGTCCTGATCAGGGTTGTAGCGATAAACACTGACTTGCAACATGGCGGTCACCCTTAATAAGTCCGGACTTTAGGTTCGAAAGTCGGAACAGTCTTCGGCGAGAAGTTCACGGCACGCTTGGCGACACGTTTCTCACCCGGGAAGTACAGGGTGTGGCACAGCCAGTTTTCGTCGTCACGGTCTTCGAAGTCTTCACGGGCGTGGGCGCCGCGGGACTCTTTACGTACTTCGGCCGCAATGGCGGTAGCTTCAGCCACTTCCAGCAGGTTTTGCAGTTCCAGAGCTTCGATACGCGCGGTGTTGAACGCCTGCGACTTATCGTTGATCTTCACGTTGGCGATGCGCTTGCGCAGATCGGCCAGCTGAGCGATACCCTTCTGCATGTATTCGCCAGTACGGAATACACCGAAGTAGTTCTGCATGCAGCTTTGCAGCTCGCGACGCAGGGTCGCCACGTCTTCGCCATCGGTACGGCCGTTCAGCGCGTTCAGACGCGACAGGGCAGCTTCGATGTCGGCTTCGGTAGCGTCGTCATATTCGATGCCGTCGGTCAGCGCCTTTTCCAGGTGCAGGCCGGCAGCGCGGCCGAATACCACCAGGTCTAGCAGCGAGTTGCCGCCCAGACGGTTGGCACCGTGTACCGATACGCAAGCCACTTCGCCTACCGCGAACAGACCAGGAATGATCTGATCCACGCCTTCGGCGTTCTGGGTGATCGCCTGACCATGAATGTTGGTGGCAACGCCGCCCATCATGTAGTGGCAGGTCGGAACAACCGGAACCGGCGCAACCACCGGGTCAACGTGGGCGAAAGTCTTCGACAGTTCGCAGATACCTGGCAGACGGCTGTGCAGCACTTCCTCGCCCAGGTGGTCGAGTTTGAGCATTACGTGGTCGCCATTCGGACCGCAACCGTTGCCGGCGATGATTTCTTTAACCATCGAGCGGGCAACCACGTCACGACCAGCGAGGTCTTTCGCGTTCGGAGCATAACGCTCCATGAAACGCTCGCCGTGCTTGTTGATCAGGTAACCACCTTCACCACGGCAACCTTCGGTCACCAGTACACCGGCGCCGGCGATGCCGGTCGGGTGGAACTGCCACATTTCAATGTCTTGTACCGGTACGCCAGCACGCAGCGCCATGCCAACGCCGTCGCCGGTGTTGATCAGGGCGTTGGTGGTGGAGGCGTAGATACGGCCAGCACCGCCAGTGGCCAGTACGGTGGCCTTGGCGCGGATGTACGAAGTTTCGCCGGTTTCGATGCAGATCGCGATCACACCGACAAATTCGCCTTCCTGGTTTTTCACCAGGTCGACAGCGTAGTACTCGTTCAGGAACGTGGTACCGGCTTTCAGGTTGCCCTGATAAAGGGTGTGCAGCAGCGCGTGACCGGTACGGTCGGAGGCTGCGCAGGTACGGGCAGCCTGGCCACCTTTACCGTAGTCCTTGGACTGACCACCGAACGGACGCTGGTAGATACGGCCTTGCTCGGTACGCGAGAACGGCAGACCCATGTGGTCCAGCTCGAAAACGGCAGCCGGGCCTTCCTGACACATGTATTCGATAGCGTCCTGGTCACCGATGTAGTCGGAACCCTTGACGGTATCGTACATGTGCCAGCGCCAGTCATCGTTCGGGTCGGCGGACGCGATTGCGCAGGTGATGCCGCCCTGGGCGGATACAGTGTGCGAACGGGTCGGGAAAACCTTGGTGATCACGGCAGTCTTGTGACCGCCCTGTGCCAGCTGCAGCGCAGCGCGCATGCCGGCACCGCCACCACCAATAATGATGGCGTCGAAAGAAATCGTTGGAATGTTAGCCATGACTCAGATACCCCAGAGAATCTGCACACCCCAGACGAAGTAAGCGAACATCGCAACGCCGCATACTGCCTGGAAAAGGAAACGTATAGCCGTCGCGGACTTGCCGAACGCCATTGGCGTCAGATAGTCGGTCGCGATGGTCCACATGCCGACCCAGGCGTGAGCGCCGAGAGCAACAAGGGCCAGGAGGCTGAAAATACGCATCCCGTTGTGGGCGAACAGTTCATGCCACTGGGCGTACTCGAGGCCAGGGTGGGCCACGACGTATCCGATCAGAAAAATGAAGTAAGCCGCGAGAACGACCGCCGACACACGTTGCGCCATCCAGTCATAGAGGCCCGAACGCGAGAGGTTCGTGACGTTAGTTACCATATCCAGACTCCTGCCAGAACGATTACCACCACGGAAACGGCGATAACGATTTTCGAGCCCAGCTTGCCGCCTTCCAGCGTCTCACCGATGCCCATGTCCATGATCAAATGGCGCACACCGGCAACCAGGTGATACAGCAGAGCGGACAGGATGCCCCAAATCACTAGCTTGGCTAGCGGACTGGTCAGACACGCTTTCACCTGACCGAAGCCTTCCTCGGAGCTCAGCGACTTGTCCAATGCGTAAAGCATGATGGCAAGGCACACGAAGAGGATGACACCGGAGATACGGTGAAGAATGGACGTGTAAGCAGTGACTGGGAGTTTGATGGTCCTTAGGTCTAGGTTTACAGGTCGTTGGCTTTTCACGGCTTTTTTTTCACACTGAAGAGCCCCTAACAATCAGGGCAAAGTTGTTGGGGAGTGCACTGGTCAGGTAACCACCACCCAGGGATGCGACCCCCAATGAAAGCAAGCCCAAAAGCCCTTGGCGGTCGGTGGCCGAGTATAGACAGTTAGGCTACTAATGACAACGCAATCACCTACCCCCAATAGCTGATTGCACAAGTCGCATAAAAGGCGTAAATGGCAGTCAATTTCGAGGAAAAAGTGCGCTTAAAGCCTTCTGGAGCAAGACTTTAGGCAAATTGACATTCGAATTTATCTCACTATAGTGGTGCGGGCCCTGCGTGGGGGGTCTGTCTGATGGTTCAAGCATAAATAGGAGGCCACATGGCTGACAAAAAAGCGCAGTTGATCATCGAGGGCGCAGCCCCCGTCGAGCTGCCCATTTTAACCGGCACCGTTGGTCCCGATGTAATCGATGTTCGGGGCCTGACGGCCACGGGCCGCTTCACTTTCGACCCGGGTTTCATGTCGACCGCCTCGTGCGAATCGAAGATCACCTATATCGACGGCGACAACGGCATTCTGTTGCACCGCGGCTACCCGATCGAACAGCTGGCTGAAAAGTCGGACTACCTGGAAACCTGCTACCTGCTGCTCAATGGCGAATTGCCGACTGCAGAACAGAAGGCCCAGTTCGTCAGCACCGTGAAAAACCACACCATGGTTCACGAGCAGCTGAAAACCTTCTTCAACGGCTTCCGTCGCGACGCCCACCCGATGGCCGTCATGTGCGGCGTAGTCGGCGCCCTCTCGGCCTTCTACCACGACTCCCTGGACATCAATAACCCGCAGCATCGCGAAATCTCCGCGATCCGTCTGGTTGCCAAGATGCCAACCCTGGCAGCGATGGTTTACAAGTACTCCATGGGTCAACCCATGATGTACCCGCGCAACGACCTGACGTACGCGGAAAACTTCCTGCACATGATGTTCAACACCCCGTGCGAGATCAAACCGATCAGCCCGGTACTCGCCAAGGCCATGGACCGGATTTTCATCCTCCACGCCGACCACGAGCAGAACGCATCGACCTCCACCGTGCGTCTGGCAGGTTCTTCGGGTGCCAACCCGTTCGCCTGTATCGCCGCCGGTATCGCCGCACTGTGGGGCCCTGCCCACGGCGGTGCGAACGAAGCCGTTCTGACCATGCTTGACGAAATTGGCGATGTGTCCAACATCGACAAGTTCATCGCCAAGGCCAAGGACAAGAACGATCCGTTCAAGCTGATGGGCTTCGGTCACCGCGTTTACAAGAACCGCGACCCGCGTGCGACTGTAATGAAGCAGACCTGCGACGAGGTACTGAAGGAACTGGGCATCAACAACGATCCGCAACTCGAACTGGCCATGCGCCTGGAAGAGATCGCGCTGACCGACCCGTACTTCATCGAACGCTCGCTGTACCCGAACGTCGACTTCTACTCGGGGATCATCCTCAAGGCGATCGGCATTCCGACCAGCATGTTCACCGTGATCTTCGCGCTGGCTCGTACTGTCGGCTGGATTTCGCACTGGAAAGAAATGCTCTCCAGCCCGTACAAGATTGGCCGTCCGCGCCAGTTGTACACTGGCTACGAGTCGCGTGATATCACCAAGCTGGAAGACCGCAAATAAGGCTTGTCTTGCGATAACGTCTTGAAGTTGTATCGGGAACGGCCTCTTATATAGAGGCCGTTTTTGTTTGTCTGGTCGCAGCGGCCTGTGGGCCGACTGGGTTTTGGGGCTTTTGTGGGCATATCCGTTTCTGCGGGTGCTGCCGCTGGCGGTTTCGCTCTTACAGCGAGTCACCTTTTCCAGACGCCGAAAAGGTAACCCAAAAGGCTTCCCCCGGCGTACGGCACTTCGCTTAGGCTCAGTGTTCCCTCGCTACGGTGCCCATCAGGGGGCATCGCCTACGGTTTGCTTCGCTGCACCTCCTCTCGATGTATGCGGCTTCGCCGCATGGCGCTGCGCGCCTTCCCCCTGATGGACACCTACGCTCGGCCTGCCGAAGGGGCTGAAGATCAAAAGCCAGGTCAAAAGCCAGAGCCAGAGCCAAAGCAGATCAAAAGATCGCAGCCTTCGGCAGCTCCTACAGGGGATTGGGTGTATTCAGATAGAGATTGGTCGGCTGTCAGGCCGCCATCGCTGGCAAGCCAGCTCCCACATTTGGATTGAGTGCATTCAGCGGCTCGTAGGCCGCCATCGCCGGCAGGTACAGTTCGGATTTCGTGCTGTCCCCGCGGCAAAGCCGCCCCACTCAACACAATGAGCGTTAGCTCGAGTACCGCTTTTGATCTGAGGGCCCGTCGGCAGGCTGAGTGGAGGGATTTACCCGGGGGTGGGAGCGCAGCGACCGTTTGGCGCAGCCAAACACAGCGAGAGGAGGTGCAGCGAAGCAAACCGTAGGCGCTGCCCCCCGGATGAATCCCGGAGCGAAGGAACCGGAGCCTAGGCGAGGGCCGAACGTCAGGGCACAGACCTTTTGGTTACTTTTGGGGCGTTTGCCAAAAGTGACCCGCCGTAAGGGCGGAACCCTAAGCAGCCGTTACCGCAGCAACGGATATGTACTCATAAACACCAACCACGAAGGCCCAAGTCCGATAACCGCCCACAAAAAAACGCCCCGATCTCTCAACCAGGGCATTTCACTCAAACCATGCAACCAACGCTTAGTGCGAAACCGCCCCACTCGCCCCCAACCCAGTCTGCGAACGCACAAACTGCGGGAAGAACAGCGCCCGCTCGTTCTCGGCCGCCGCCGACTTGTCAGTAATCGAGAAGAACCAGATCCCGATGAACGCAATGATCATCGAAAACAGCGCCGGGTACTCGTAAGGGAAGATCGCCTTCTCGTGATGCAGAATCTGCACCCAGATGGTCGGGCCAAGAATCATCAGGCCCACCGCACTCACCAGCCCCAGCCAGCCACCCACCATCGCACCGCGGGTGGTCAGCTTCTTCCAGTACATCGAAAGCAACAGCACCGGGAAGTTGCAGCTTGCTGCGATGGAGAACGCCAGGCCCACCATGAACGCAATGTTCTGGCTTTCGAACAGAATGCCCAAGCCGATCGCCAGCACGCCCAGCGCGATGGTGGTGATCTTCGACACGCGAATTTCATCCTTGTCGTTGGCCTTGCCCTTCTTGATCACGCTGGCATACAGGTCGTGCGACACCGCCGACGCACCGGCAAGGGTCAAACCGGCCACCACCGCCAGGATGGTCGCGAACGCCACCGCCGAGATGAAACCAAGGAACACACTGCCACCCACCGCGTCGGCCAGGTGCACCGCCGCCATGTTGTTGCCGCCGAGCAGCGCGCCCGCCGCATCCTTGAAGTCAGGATTGGTGCTGACCAGCAGGATCGCGCCGAAGCCGATGATGAAGGTCAGGATGTAGAAGTAGCCAATGAAACCGGTAGCGTACAGCACACTCTTGCGCGCTTCCTTGGCGTCGCTCACGGTGAAGAAGCGCATCAGGATGTGCGGCAGACCGGCGGTACCGAACATCAGTGCCAGACCGAGGGAGAACGCCGAAATCGGATCTTTCACCAGACCGCCCGGGCTCATGATCGCTTCACCTTTGGGGTGAACCTTGATCGCTTCGGAGAACAGTGTGTTGAAGTCGAAGTTGACGTGCTTCATCACCATCAGCGCCATGAACGAGGCGCCCGACAGCAACAGCACCGCCTTGATGATCTGCACCCAGGTGGTCGCCAGCATGCCGCCGAACAGCACGTAGAGGCACATCAGGATGCCCACCAGAATCACCGCAACGTAGTAGTCGAGACCGAACAGCAGCTGGATCAGCTTGCCGGCGCCAACCATTTGCGCGATCAGGTAGAACGCCACCACCACCAGCGAACCGCAGGCCGACAGGGTGCGGATCTGGGTTTGCCCGAGACGGTAGGACGCCACGTCGGCAAAGGTGTATTTGCCCAGGTTACGCAGACGCTCGGCGATCAGGAACAGAATGATCGGCCAGCCCACCAGAAAGCCGATCGAATAGATCAGGCCATCGTAGCCGGAGGTGAACACCAGCGCGGAAATTCCCAGGAAGGACGCCGCCGACATGTAGTCGCCGGCAATCGCCAGACCGTTCTGGAACCCGGTGATCTTGCCGCCCGCCGCATAGTAGTCGGCGGCCGATTTGTTGCGTTTGGAGGCCCAGTAAGTGATGCACAGGGTGGCACCGACGAACACCACGAACATGGCGATCGCGGAAACGTTGAGCGGTTGTTTGTGGACTTCGCCGGTCAGGGCGTCAGCGGCCCAGACGGCCGGGGCGAACGCTGCGATGCTCAAAAGAGCCAGTAGACGCCGGATCATTGCTGAGCCTCCTTGAGAATCGCATTGTTCAGGTCGTCAAACTCGCCGTTGGCGCGTCGTACGTAGATTGCGGTCAGAATGAAGGCCGAGACAATCAGGCCGACACCGATCGGAATGCCCCAGGTAATCGACGACCCGGGACTGAGTTTGGCCCCGAGCACTTGCGGCCCGTAAGCGATCAACAGGATGAAAGCGGAGTAAAGCCCTAGCATGATCGCCGAGAGTATCCAGGCGAATCGTTCCCTTTTTCTCACCAGCTCCTTGAAGCGCGGGCTGTTTTGAATCGAGAGGTAAATGCTGTCGTTCATTGTTTTTATCCTCGCAGCACAGATTATTGTTGGAACATATCCACTGTATGCGGCTGCGGAACGGGTTCCAGACGACCTTAGTATTAGAACGACATGACGTTTTCGCCAATTTTTGGACGCTAATTAGCCGAAAGAATTGGAAAGAGGCTTTGAAACAGCCGTAAACCCTCCCAGACGGGACTTGTTGCTGGAAACAAATGTGGGAGCGAGCTTGCTCGCGAAGGCGTCGTGTCAGCCAACATTTCTGTCAACTGTTACACCGCTTTCGCGAGCAAGCTCGCTCCCACAGGGGTCAGGCGTTGTTGGTACTTTTATTTGGTCCAGTCAGCCACGCGATCCGGGTGCTTGGCGACCCAATCCTTGGCCGCCGCTTCAGGCTTGGCGCCGTCCTGGATGGCCAGCATGACTTCGCCGATTTCGTCTTTCGATGCCCACTGGAAGTTCTTCAGGAACTTGGCCACTTCCGGAGCTTTGGCGTCCAGCTCTTTGCTGCCGATGCTGTTCACGGTTTCAGCCGCGCCGTACACGCCTTTCGGATCGTCGAGGAAGCGCAGTTTCCATTTGGCGAACATCCAGTGCGGCACCCAACCGGTGACGGCAATCGACTCGTTCTTTTTCTCGGCTCGGGTCAGCTCGGCAATCATGCCGGCGCCGGAACTGGCCTTGAGCGTGTATTTGTCCAGGCCGTAATCCTTGATCGCCTGATCGGTTTTGAGCATCACGCCTGAACCGGCGTCGATGCCGACGATGCGGTTCTTGAAGCTGTCATCGGTCTTGAGGTCTTCGATCGATTTCGCTTTGACGTACTCCGGCACGATCAGGCCGATTTTTGCATCCTTGAAGTTCGGGCCGTAATCGACGACCAGATCCTTGTTCTTCGCCCAGTATTCGCCGTGGGTAACCGGCAGCCAGGCCGAGAGCATCGCGTCGAGTTTGCCGGTGGCCACGCCCTGCCACATGATCCCGGTGGCGACGGCCTGCAGTTTCACGTCGTAGCCGAGTTTCTGCTTGATCACCTCGGCCGCCACGTGGGTGGTCGCGACGCTGTCGGACCAGCCGTCAACGTAACCGATATTCAGGGTCTGTTTTTCAGCGCTGGCGAAAGTGGAGCTCATCGCAAGCACCAGAGCGGCACCTGCGCCTAAAAGTCGTCGCATCTTCATCGTTTACTTCCCCGAAATGCTGCGCCCGACGGATGCCGGGCATCGTCAACGTATTGTTATGGTGCACAGCGCCCCCATCACGCCTGACCGCAAACTCGCTCGAATGCCAGTGGAGTACTGACGCTTTCGATCATCGGCCTGACGCCCGTAGCGACCTGCTCTGTCAGCGACCTCAATACAGCGAGAAACGACATCAGAAGGCCATTAATCGCCTCTGAATAATTGGCGCCAGACAATCCGCCCGAACTTTGCATGTGCAAATCATGCAGGCCACCAACCCGCGGATAAATGCAGGTAACATGCGTCGCTTTGCAGCCACTCGGCCTGACCATGTCCGCGACTTCCCGCTTCCCGTTTGTTCCTTATCTCTTCGCCTGCCTGCTCGGCCTGTTTGCCCTTGGCGGCTTCTGGTACGGCCTCGGCAAACCGGTGATCCTGCCGGACGCCGCGACCCCGACGCACAAGTTGCAATGCGCCTCCTACACGCCATTCGACAAGGATCAGTCGCCGTTCGACGTGCCGTTCAAGCTGCGCCCGGAGCGCATGGACGCCGACCTCGCCCTGCTGGCGACGCGCTTCGAATGCATCCGCACCTACTCGATGACCGGCCTCGAAGCCCTGCCGCAACTGGCGCGCAAGCACGGTTTGAAGTTGATGATCGGCGCCTGGGTCAACAGCAACCCGGTGGACACCGAGAAAGAAGTCGAACTGCTGATTGCTTCGGCCAACGCCAACCCGGATGTGGTCAGCGCGGTGATCGTCGGCAACGAAGCGTTGCTGCGCAAGGAAGTCACCGGCGCGCAACTGGCGAAGCTGATCAACAAGGTCAAAAGCCAGGTCAAGCAACCGGTCACTTATGCCGATGTCTGGGAGTTCTGGCTCAAGCACCCGGAAGTCGCGCCGGCGGTAGATTTCTTGACCATTCATTTGCTGCCGTACTGGGAAGATGATCCGTCGAATATCGATGTCGCCCTGCAACATGTGGCGGATGTGCGTCAGGTGTTCGGCAACAAATTCGCGCCCAAAGACGTGATGATCGGCGAGACCGGCTGGCCCAGCGAAGGCCGCCAGCGTGAGACCGCCCTGCCGAGTCGGGTCAACGAGGCCAAGTTCATTCGCGGTTTTGTCGCGATGGCCGAGAAGGAAGGCTGGCATTACAACCTGATCGAAGCGTTCGACCAGCCATGGAAACGTGGCAGCGAAGGTGCAGTTGGCGGTTACTGGGGCCTGTTCGACGCCGATCGTCAGGACAAGGGCGTGCTCGCCGGGCCAGTGACCAACGTGCCGTACTGGAAGGAATGGCTGGCAGTTGGCGGGCTGATCTTCCTCGGCACGCTGATGCTCGGCGGTCGGGTGCGCACGACGCAATCGGCGTTGGTTCTGCCCCTGCTTGCGGCAGTTGCAGCCTGCTCGATCGGCGCCTGGGGTGACTTGGCGCGGGTGACTACACGGTTTGCCAGCGAATGGTTGTGGGTCGGCTTGCTGACGGCGTTGAATCTGTTGGTGCTGGCGCATGCCGCGCTGACCATGAGCAACCGTCAGGGATGGCGTGAAAGGGCGTTCAATCTGCTGGAGCGCCGTGCCGGCTGGCTGGTTGCGCTGGCAGGGTTTGCGGCGGCGGTGATGATGCTGGAAATGGTCTTCGATGCGCGTTATCGCAGTTTTGCCAGCATGGCATTCATTCTGCCGGGGCTGGTGTACGTGTGCCGTCCGGTCAGCGTGCCGCGTCGGGAAATCGCCCTGCTGACCTTCATCATCGGCGCCGGCATTGCGCCGCAGCTGTATGTAGAAGGCTTGTTCAATCAGCAGGCATGGGGTTGGGCGTTGGTCAGCGGGTTGATGGTCGCTGCGTTGTGGCGCAGCTTGCGGGTTCGCAATCGCTGATTTTCATTAGCCGAACGGCCTCATCGCGAGCAGGCTCACTCCTACAGTTTGGAATGCGTTCCCTTGTAGGAGTGAGCCTGCTCGCGATAGCTGAGGATCAGGCGCTACGAGACGCTCTGACCAACCGCAATCCGCCAATCACCACCGCAAACACCGCCAGAGTCGTGTTGTACAACGCCAGCGCCGGCAACCCGAACACCAGCGCCAGCACCGCCAGCCACCACCCTGCCCGCCCCGGCAGGACAAAACCGAGTAGCGCCGCGCCCAGCGCAGTCCAGCCCAACACTTTGAAGTGAATCATCAGCCCCAGGTTCGAGCGCACCGCGCATTCCCAGCGGCTCGCCTCATCGACGCAGATGCCAACCCACTGTCCGTCCTCCATGAAGCCATAACGCGCGCCATAACTGGCGGCCAGCCACAGCGGCAACAGCACGAGCAACAGAATCACGGGCAAGCGGCGGGACATGAAACTCTCCAATCAACGAAATCGGCGGCCAGCTTAATCTGCCCGTACGCGTTGGCAAGCACTAACAACTGTTAACTGGTCATCCGCGCCTTGCAAAGTGTATCGTCCAGCTACTATTACTCCGAATTCTGCCTGTTTGGTGCCGAGGCATGGCACTTTGGCGCAAGCCCGGTGGTCATAGCCTGCGAACTTCATTCGGCACCTTCCTTTAAGGGATCCAGTCATGCTCCGTTCCTTGCGCTTCGCCGCGCTGTTCAGCGGCCTTATTCTGAGTGCGTCCGCACTGGCGGTGGATATCGATGCCGCCAGTTATGGCTATCCCCTGACCAACCCGTTCGAGGCGACCATCGCCACCACGCCACCGGACCTGCGTCCGGAATTGCCGTCGAACGACGAGATCAATCAGTCCGACCACAGCATCACCCTGCGCCCGGAACGGGCCTTCATCCTCCCGGACAATTTCTGGGCGGTGAAGAAACTCACCTACCGCATCGCCGAGCAGGACAAACCGGCGCCGCTGATCTTCCTGATCGCCGGCACCGGTGCGCGCTTTGACAGCACGCTCAACGAATACCTGAAGAAGCTCTACTACAAGGCCGGCTACCACGTGGTGCAGTTGTCGTCGCCAACCAGCTTCGACTTCATCAGCGCCGCTTCACGCTTCGCCACCCCGGGCATCACCAAGGAAGACGCCGAAGACATGTACCGGGTGATGCAGGCCGTGCGCGCGCAGCATCCGAAACTGCCGGTCACCGAGTACTACCTCAGCGGCTACAGTCTCGGCGCGCTGGATGCCGCGTTCGTCGCGCATCTGGACGAGACCCGGCGCAGTTTCAACTTCAAGAAAGTCCTGCTGCTCAACCCGCCGGTCAATCTCTACACCTCGATCACCAACCTCGACAAGCTGGTGCAGACCGAGGTGAAAGGCATCAACAACAGCACCACGTTCTACGAATTGGTGCTGAACAAGCTGACCCGCTATTTCCAGCAGAAAGGCTACATCGACCTCAATGACGCCCTGCTCTACGACTTCCAGCAGTCGAAACAGCACCTGACCAACGAGCAGATGGCGATGCTGATCGGCACCTCGTTCCGCTTCTCGGCGGCCGACATCGCCTTCACCTCCGACCTGATCAACCGTCGTGGCCTGATCACTCCGCCGAAATTCCCGATCACCGAAGGCACCAGCCTCACACCATTCCTCAAGCGTGCACTGCAATGCGACTTCGACTGCTACCTGACCGAACAGGTGATCCCGATGTGGCGCGCGCGCACTGATGGCGGCAGCCTGCTGCAACTGATCGATCAGGTCAGCCTGTACGCACTCAAGGATTACCTGCACGACAGCCCGAAAATCGCCGTCATGCACAACGCCGACGACGTGATTCTTGGCCCGGGCGACCTCGGTTTCCTGCGCAAGACCTTCGGTGATCGCCTGACCGTTTACCCACTGGGCGGCCATTGCGGCAACCTTAACTACCGCGTCAACAGCGACGCCATGCTGGAGTTCTTCCGTGGCTAAATATCTCCTGCTGATTGCAGCGCTCCTCAGTGCAGGCGTGGCCCAGGCCGACAACAGCAAAGCCAACGCGCCGGTGGTGGTCGACAGCGATGGCTTCAAGGAGCCGCTGTCCAAACTCAAGTTCAACCCGGGGCTGGACCAGCGCGAGTTCGAGCGCTCGACGCTCAACGCGCTCAACGTCTATGACCCGCTTGAATCGTGGAACCGCCGCGTCTACCACTTCAACTACCGCTTCGATCAATGGGTTTTCCTGCCGGTGGTCGACGGTTATCGCTACGTGACGCCGAGTTTCCTGCGCACCGGGGTGAGCAACTTCTTCAACAACCTTGGCGACGTGCCGAACCTGGTCAACAGCCTGCTGCAGTTCAAGGGCAAGCGCTCGATGGAAACCACCGCGCGGCTGCTGCTCAACACCACTATCGGCATTGCCGGTCTGTGGGACCCGGCCACCGCCATGGGCCTGCCGCGCCAGAGCGAAGACTTCGGCCAGACCCTGGGCTTCTACGGCGTACCGGGCGGTGCCTACTTCGTCTTGCCGATCCTCGGCCCGTCGAACATTCGCGACACCGCCGGCCTGGCCGTGGACTACACCGCCGAATCGGCGATCAACTACCTGAACGTATCGGAAGTCAGCTCCAACCACCCGGAAATCTGGGCCCTGCGCGCGGTCGACAAGCGCTACCAGACCAACTTCCGCTACGGCCAGATGAACTCGCCGTTCGAGTACGAGAAAGTGCGTTACGTGTACACCGAGTCGCGCAAGCTGCAGATTGCCGAGTAACTTCGGCGGCAACAAAAAAGGGCCATTCGATGCGAGTCGAATGGCCCTTTTTCATGGCACAACCTAGATCAAACTGTAGGAGTGAGCCTGCTCGCGATAGCGGTGTATCAGACACATGAAAGGTGACTGACACGACCTCATCGCGAGCAGGCTCACTCCTACAAAGAACTGTGTTCAGCCTTTGATCGCGCGCCAGATTTTACCGACCACCGAAACCACCGCCAGCACCACCGCGCCAGCGATAATCCCCGCTACGCCATTGAGCAGCACAGGGACTGCGAACCCTGCGCTACCGGCCGCCACACCGACACTTTCAATCCAGTGATGCACCACAGGAACGCCGTGGGTGAGGATGCCGCCACCGACGAGGAACATTGCCGCCGTGCCGATCACCGACAGGCCTTTCATCATGTACGGCGCGGCACGCAGGATCGCGTTGCCGATGCTTTTTGCTGCCGAGCCGGATTTCTGCGTCAGCCACAGACCGAGGTCGTCGAGTTTGACGATACCGGCCACCAGGCCATAAACACCGACGGTCATGACAATGGCGATGCCGGACATCACGATCACTTGCTGGGTCAGCGAAGCGTCGGCGACGGTGCCGAGGGTGATGGCGATGATTTCCGCCGAGAGGATGAAGTCGGTGCGGATCGCGCCTTTGATCTTGTCCTTCTCGTAGGCCACCAGATCGGTGCTCGGCTCAGCCACCGCCGCGCTCAGTTGCGCGTGGTCGGCATCATCTTCGGCCTTGCTGTGCAGGAACTTGTGCGCGAGTTTCTCGAAGCCTTCGAAGCACAGGTACGCGCCGCCGACCATCAGCAGCGGCGTCACCAGCCACGGCACGAACGCACTGATCGCCAGCGCCGAGGGCACCAGAATCAGTTTGTTGAGAAACGAGCCCTTGGCCACCGCCCAGACCACGGGAATTTCCCGCTCGGCGCGCACCCCGGAGACTTGCTGGGCATTGAGCGCCAAGTCATCGCCGAGTACGCCGGCGGTCTTCTTCGCGGCCATTTTGCTCATCAACGCCACATCGTCCAGAACGGTGGCAATATCGTCGATCAGCACCAGCAAACTGCTTCCTGCCATGAATCATGTTTCCTTATGTGAATAATGCCGCGCAGCATACCGCGACTGCGGGCCACACGGGGCATTCTTGAGCCATGCGCGAGGCCGGTGCTACCATGCGCAACCGCCAGAACAGGCAAGGAACCACCGGGTTTATGAGCACAATCCGCGAGCGCAACAAAGAACTGATCCTGCGTGCCGCCAGTGAGGAGTTTGCCGACAAGGGCTTCGCTGCGACCAAAACCAGCGACATCGCCGCCAAGGCAGGATTGCCCAAGCCCAACGTCTACTACTACTTCAAGTCCAAGGAAAACCTCTACCGCGAGGTCCTGGAAAGCATCATCGTGCCGATCCTGCAGGCCTCGACCCCGTTCAACCCGGACGGCGTGCCGAGCGAAGTGCTCAGCGGCTACATCCGCTCCAAGATCCGCATCTCCCGCGACCTGCCCTTCGCCTCCAAGGTGTTCGCCAGCGAAATCATGCACGGCGCCCCGCACCTGAGCGCCGATCTGGTGGAGCAGCTCAACAGCCAGGCCAAGCACAACATCGACTGCATCCAGAGCTGGATCGACCGCGGCCAGATCGCCCCGATCGACCCCAACCACCTGATGTTCAGCATCTGGGCCGCGACCCAGACCTATGCCGACTTCGACTGGCAGATTTCTGCGGTCACCGGCAAGGACAAGCTCGACGAGGCGGATTACGAGGCGGCGGCGCAGACGATTATCCGGTTGGTGTTGAAAGGGTGTGAGCCGGACTGATAGACCGCGTTGAACGCTTCGCGAGCAGG